>JALOBU010000016.1:6604-65615 GCA_023228145.1 Bacteroidales bacterium
GTGTGGAGCGTATGGGAGTCGAACCCATGACCTTCAGACTGCCAGTCTGACACTCTAGCCAACTGAGCTAACGCCCCAACAGCTTGCAAAAGTAAAATATTTCTTTATATTTTTACAAAATTTTTTGTGTTTCTTCAATGAAAAGAATATTTGCAGCCATAAAAATTGAACCCTCAGTGGAGTTGCTTGAAAGTTTTGAAGCCCTCAAACAATCTTTGAAACATGAAAAAATTAAATGGGTGGGAAATAAAAACCTTCACTTGACATTGAAATTCTTTGGAGAAACACCTGAAGAAAAAGTAAATGAAATTTGTAGTGAATTTAAAAAAATATCTGCCGATTCATTTAATATCAGATTAATGAACTTAAAGATATTCGGCAGCCATTACAAACCTAGAGTAATTTTTATGGAAACAACTCTAAACCCGAACCTGGAAAAGTTAAGCAACCTCATACAGGAGTCTATATTGCCTTTGGGATTTGACCCCGGGCGAGATGCCATGGTGCTGCATCTAACATTGGGAAGAATAAAAAATATCAGCGATAAAAGATATTTTCAACAAATTATTCAAACGACATCCAACAGTTTTGTACTGAATCAATATGTTGACAGGTTTTATTTGTTCGAGAGCATCCTTCGGACTAAAGGGCCAGAATATCATGTGTTAGAGACATTCTTTTTTAAAAAGAATTAAGAATAACATTTATAGCGTTTAATGCAATAAGTTGAAAAATTATCTCTAATTGAAAAAAATGTTTGCAAATTGAAATTTTATGTATCTTTGCACCCGCAATTGTCCTATGGTGTAATTGGCAACACGTCTGATTTTGGTTCAGAAGAGTCCAGGTTCGATTCCTGGTAGGACAACAGAAAACGGTAAAGAGGAAGAGGGGACGTGAGTCCCCTATTTTATTGAATATAAATATGATAACAGAAAAACAGCTCAGCAGAATTATTAATAAAAAACTTCAGGATACGGAACTATTTTTAGTAGAAGTTAGTATCGGAAGAGGAAATCGTATTACGGTCTATATTGATTCCGATAAATATGTCAGTATTGATGATTGCGCTACACTTAGCAGGCATATTGAATCCGAACTCAATCGAGATGTTGAGGATTTTGAACTTGAAGTATCCTCCGCGGGCCTTGACAGACCTTTGAAAATTACCAGGCAATACACAAAAAACATTGGTAATGACCTTAAAATAACTTTGCATGATAATAAAATAATTGTCGCTGCTTTGTTAGGAGCCGACGAAAAAGAAGTACACCTGCTTATACCTGAAGACAAGAAAAACAAAAATCCGGAGTTGGAACTTAAACTTAAGTATAATGAGATTAAAAAAGCTCAGGTGATAATAAAATTTGAAAAGAAATAATAAATATTTGATTAACAATTAAAAATGCTGTACAATGGAAAGCATCAATTTAGTAGAATCGTTTTCGGAATTTAAAGAGTTTAAAAATATTGAACGCGAAACCATGATGCGTATCCTGGAGGATGTTTTCAGGCATATGCTTATAAAAAAATACGGTTCGGATGAAAATTTCGATATTATTGTGAATATTGACAAGGGCGACCTTGAAGTATGGCGTAACCGTAAAATTGTTGATGATAATGAGGTAACTGACGATAATAAGGAAATAGCTTATTCTGATGCAATAAAAATCGAACCCGATTTCGAAATAGGAGAAGATGTTTCGGAAGAAGTAAAGCTTTTGGATTTTGGCAGACGTGAAATCTTGGCAATGCGTCAAAACCTGATATCAAAGATACAGGAATATGAAAAAGAAAATATCTACAAAGAATATATTGAAAAAGTAGGCCAGATAGTTACCGGCGAAGTTTATCAGGTTTGGAAAAAAGAAATACTTGTGCTTGACGATGAAGATATAGAACTAATACTTCCTAAATCAGAGCAAATTCCCTCGGACTTTTATCGTAAAGGCGATTCTATAAGAGCTGTGGTTCTCAAAGTGGAAATGAAGAATGCCACACCTTATATTATATTATCACGAACATCACCTGTGTTTCTTGAAAGGCTTTTTGAAGCCGAAGTGCCGGAAGTGTTTGACGGACTGATAACTATAAAAAAGATTGTACGCATTCCCGGTGAACGTGCCAAGGTAGCCGTTGAATCTTATGACGACCGTATTGACCCTGTTGGCGCTTGTGTGGGAATGAAGGGTGCACGCATCCATGGGATAGTCCGTGAACTTAAAAACGAAAATATTGATGTGATAAATTTTACTACCAACACATCCTTATACATCAGCCGCGCCCTGAGCCCTGCAAAAATTTCTTCCATTAAACTCGACGAAAAAAATAAAAAGGCCGACGTTTTTCTGAAACCCGACCAGGTTTCTCTGGCGATTGGAAAAGGCGGATATAATATCAAACTTGCATCCAAACTCACCGATTATGAAATTGATGTGTACCGCGATGCAGATACGGATTTTGAAGATGTTGACTTACAGGAATTCACAGATGAAATAGATGAATGGATTATTGATGAACTAAAAAACATCGGCTGTGATACCGCAAAGAGTGTGTTGGAACTAAGTGTCGAAGAACTTGTACAGCGAACTGACCTTGAAGAAGAGACAATACGGGAAGTTGTCAAAATATTAAGATCAGAATTTGAATAAGCAAACCAATGTTGAAATAATTCAGGGAAAAAAGAAAATAAAAGCCTCATTATATGGAAGAATCCAATAAAACGTACCGCTTGAGTAAAATTGCCATTGAATTCAATATCAAGGTGGGTACTGTTGTTGATTTCCTTGCGAAAAAAGGGTTTAAAGTTGACAACAACCCTAATGGCAAAATTACGGGAGAAATGTACGAGTTGTTACTTAAGGAGTTTCAGACCCAGAAACAGGTGAAGGAAACATCCAAAAAACTGGATATTGGTATTTCTCGTCATGAAACAGTAACGCTTGATAAGGCCAAAGAACGTGAAATAGAAAATGATTTTTCACAGGATAAAGACTTGTTTATTAAAAATGTCCCTGTAACTTTTCCTGAAGAAACAAAAACAACAATAAAGTCAAAAGAGACAGAGAAAGAGACTGCTGAAAAAACTGAAAAAAAAGAGCCTGTTCAGGAGAGCAAAGAACCTGCTGCCAAAGAAAAAGGAAAAATTAAAAGAGAAGACATAATAGAAAAAACTATAGAAGCCGCTCCGACAAATGAACTGAAAATTATTGGCAAAATTGATATTGATAAAATAACAGAAAAGAAATCTACTAAAAAAACTAAAGAAGAAACCAAAAATACAAAAACAAAAAAGTCCCAAACTGAAGAAACACCGGAAAGTGATAAGAAAGTTGAAACAGAAGATGTTGTTGGAACCCCTGATAAAAAAACAAAAGCAAAGAAAAAAGAAGTACCTCAGGAAGAGCCTGCTGGAGAATTTGAAAAGCATGAAAAAGAAGTAGAACCTGAAGTTATTGAACCTGAAGTTAATATAAAAGCGGAAACCCCCAAAGATGATAACTTTATAAAAACGGAATATAAGGTACTTACCGGACCTAAAGTTGTTGACAGAATTATATTGCCTGAGATAAAAATTAAGGAAACTCCACCCCCAAGGCAATTTGCAGGCTCTTCATCTGACGAAAAAGCTCTTGGTAAAAAGAAAAAACGTAAACGCATTATAAAAGATTCTGCCAATGTAGCAAAACAACAGGTTACTCAATTTAATGAGCATGAGGATATTCATCGAAAATCTTCTCATAAAAAGCCACGTGGAAAAGCAACAGAACGTCCTGAAGTTTCTGACGAAGAGATACAAAAACAAATACGAGAAACGCTGGCACGACTTAGCACGACAACTAAATCAAAAGGAGCAAAGTACCGCAGGCAAAAAAGGGAGATGATACACCAGCAGATAGAAGAAAAGCAAATGTTGCAGGAAGAAGAAAAAAAGATTCTGAAGGTTACCGAGTTTGTTACTGTGAACGAAATTGCACAGATGATGAATGTCCCTGTGAACAATATCATTTCCACATGCATGACTTTAGGGCTCTTTGTCTCTATCAATCAACGCCTTGATGCAGAAGTATTGTCAATTGTTGCGGAAGAGTTTGGATATAAAACAGAATTTATTTCAAAAGAATTAGAAGAAACAGTTCATATTGATGAAGACAAGCCCGAAGACCTGACACCACGGCATTCTATTGTTACTGTGATGGGACATGTTGACCATGGGAAAACATTACTTCTTGATTATATAAGAAGTTCCAATGTCATAGCCGGTGAGGCAGGTGGTATTACACAGCATATCGGTGCGTACGAAGTTACTTTGGAAGACGGCAAAAAGATAACATTTCTTGATACCCCAGGCCATGAGGCTTTCACGGCCATGCGTGCCCGCGGTGCAAAAGTTACGGATATTGCAATCATCGTAATAGCCGCTGATGACAGCGTGATGCCCCAGACCGTAGAAGCCATTAATCATGCTATGGCAGCAAAAGTGCCAATAATTTTTGCTATCAATAAAATTGATAAACCAAATGCTAACCCCGACAAAATCAGGGAAGCGTTGGCAAATATGAATTTCCTTGTGGAAGAATGGGGGGGAAAATACCAGTGCCAGGAGATTTCTGCAAAAAAAGGAATTAATATTGATAAACTACTCGAAAAAGTTCTGCTGGAAGCTGAAATGCTTGACTTGAAAGCCAATCCGGACCACATACCTTATGGCACTGTACTTGAGTCGTCTCTTGAAAAGGGGCGTGGATATGTCGCAAAACTTCTCGTTCTCAATGGTACTCTGAAACAGGGGGATATGGTTTTAGCAGGATATAGCTTTGGAAGGGTTAAGGCCATGTACAATGAGCGTAACCAGCTTGTAAGTACTGCCGGTCCAGCATCGCCGATATTGTTGCTGGGGCTTAACGGAGCTCCACAGGCGGGCGACTCCTTCCAGGTGTTTCAGGATGAAAGGGAGGCAAAGGACCTTGCTAACAAACGCTTTCAACTGCAGAGAGAACAAAATATCCGAACTCATAAACATATTACCCTCGACGAAATAGGTCGCAGAATTGCTATCGGTGATTTCAAGGAATTAAATGTGATTATCAAGGGTGATGTTGACGGTTCCATTGAAGCCCTTTCCGACTCAGTAATGAAGCTTTCTTCCGCCGAAGTACAGGTTAATGTAATACACATGTCAGTTGGGCAGATCACAGAATCAGACGTATTGCTTGCATCGGCATCTAACGCCATTATCATTGGGTTCCAGGTTCGCCCTTCGGTTGCTGCACGAAAACTTGCAGAGCAGGAACAAATTGACATACGCCTGTATTCCATCATTTTTAATGCCATCAACGAACTGAAGTCTGCTATTGAAGGTATGCTTTCACCGGAAATTGAAGAAAAAATCGTTTGTAACCTTGAAGTAAAAGAAGTGTTTAAAATCTCTAAAGTTGGAACTGTTGCCGGTTGTATGTGCCTTGACGGAAAGATAACACGCAACACTTTGGTTAGGATAATACGTAGCGGGATTGTCGGCTATTCCGGGAAACTCGGCTCATTGAAACGCTTCAAAGATGAAGTAAAAGAAGTTTATGTCGGGCAGGAATGTGGTTTAAATATCGAAAATTTTAATGACATCAAAGTTGGGGATATCATCGAAGGTTACGAACAGATTGAAATCAAGAGGACACTTGCATAGACATTACAAAAAAACATCTCTAATCTTTTCTTAAAATCTAAAAATTTTTCTTGCGTTCACTGTTGTTGTATCAGCAACCTTTTCAATAGTGGTATTCAAAAGTTCTGCTATAAATTCTGATATTATTCGTATAAACGAGCTTTCATTTCTTTTGCCACGGTAAGGGGCAGGGCTAAGGTAAGGCGAATCTGTTTCAAGTACTATATGTTCGAGGCCAAAATGTTTCACCACTTCAGCCATGGAAGCTTTTTTGTAAGTTACCACACCGCCTATCCCAAGAAAAAACCCCATCTCAATAACTTTTTCTGCTTCCTGTAAATTTCCGGGGAAACAATGAAAAATTCCGCTAAGCCCACTGTTTTTGTAAGGCTTAAGTATTGATAATATCTCGTTTAAGGATTTGCGCGAATGAATGACAATAGGTAATTTATATTTCAATGCCATTTCAATCTGGAATGTAAATGATTCTATTTGTTCACGGTAATAAGTTTTATCCCAATATAGGTCAATGCCGGTTTCGCCAATACCATAATATTTGTTTTTACCGATTTCTTCATTAAGTAAATTAAGTTCTGCCTTAAAGTTTTCTTTGACGGATGTCGGGTGTAGTCCAAGCATAGGCAGGCATACATCGGGAAATTTATCACTGAGGTTCAGCATCTCATTTCTTGTTGTACTGTCAATATCAGGCAGCATTAATTTGTTTACACCATTTTCTATTGCCCGCTGTACAACAGTTATTATATCTCCGGCAAATTCTTCGGCATATAAATGTGTGTGGGTATCGATGAAGTACACTTTTTCTTGCTTTCAGCAAATATATTAAAATTTCGTCTTCCTTATTTATCTTGCATGGAAACAAAAAATGATGAATATTGAATTAAGAAGTTAAGCACTTAATCATTCATTATTTGATATTCAATATTCTATACGCTATTTACACTTGAAAAGCCCGTATTTCAATATGCAGTAGATAGCCCTGAAGCCATCTTTCCAGTTTATTTTTTTGCCTTCGGCATAGGTGCGGCCATAGTATGATATGCCAACCTCATAAATACGGATATTTTTCTGCCTTGAAATTTTTGCAGTGATTTCAGGTTCAAATCCGAAACGGTTTTCCCTGATAGTAATACTTTGTATAAACTCTCTTTTGAAAAGTTTATAGCATGTTTCCATATCGGTAAGGTTCAGGTTGGTGAACATATTTGAAAAATATGTAAGAAAACGGTTACCGATTGAATGCCAGAAAAATAATATTCTGTGAGGGTTTCCTCCAATAAACCGGGAGCCGTAAACCACATCAGCAAAACCTGAAAGAACAGGCCGGAGTATTATATTGTATTCTTCGGGGTCATACTCCAGATCAGCATCCTGAATGATAACATAATCTCCCGTAGCTTTTTCTATGCCTGTCCTTAGCGCAGCACCTTTACCGGCATTATTTTCATGTTTAAAGTATTGTATGTTTAATCCGGGATTTTTTTCGCAATAATTTAATATGGCTTCCTCAGTATTGTCCTTCGAACAATCATTGACAATGATTATTTCCTTTTCAATGTTTTCGGTAAGAACAACAGCTTTGACTTTGTCCAGAATAAGATGAATGGTTTTTCCTTCGTTATAAGCCGGAATAATTATAGAGAGGACAGGCATTTTTTTGTTACAAAAGTATTAATAATATTTATTACGTGAATAGATTAATTTTCCGAAAAGAATAAAAGCAGCACCAATTCGTTTGTATCTTTGCCCAAAATGATTAAGTGATGTACAGGAAACACCGTATTTTTTTTCTGTTTGGATTAATACTTGTGTTTGCTTTGCTTTTTTTGTATATAATTTATGAATACAAATACCAAAAATATTTTCCCAAAACACCCTGGGTAGATTACCGAATTCCTGCCTCAGACAGTGTATCATATTATAATACTGTTTTATATGATTTTGAAAATGTCGGAAATAATATGCTTGTCAGTGATTCTATAGCTTTTTCCGAAAAAAAATCTGCAAAATCAAATGGTAAATACAGTATAGTGATACAGAAACCTTTATCAGAGTTTCATGGAGAAAAGTATATTGCTGCACGTTACGGAGCATGGCTGTTTTTTAATAAAAATTCTCAGCCGGATAAAGGGAAATTGATATTTCAGATTGTAGATAAAAATAATAAACCCAGGTTTTCGTGCAGTTCTGATATTGATGAGGCTCATGGTATTGGAGGGGAATGGTTTTATGTGTGCGGCCTGGCCGATTTTAAAGCGCTTGCGATTGAACCTGAAGACATTATTAAAATGTATTTTTGGAGTGAAAACAGCCAAGAGATATATCTGGACGATGCTGTTATAACATTGGGTTCCGTTGAATTTTCAGGGACTGAACCCCTCCTTGACAACCGAGCAGATAATTATATATTTACTCAGCAAAGAAACATGCCTCCGTATCCTTTTGTTTATTTTGAGAAGCAAAATTCTGTAATTGTTTCCCATAACTCTCCACAAGGAGCAAGCGATAATTTTCTTCAAGTATTTAAAGATGATTTGCTTATTGGTGGAAAGTTTTTTAATGCCCCGGGATACAATCAACAGCTGGTTGTTTTCAGAAAAGGTATTCCAGTTATCATCTCATGGTTTGAGCAGGCTGGCGGCAAGCAGTTTATAAGAAAGATAAATACGGATAACTTACCTGAAATGAACATAGTGGTAAACCCTGTTACTACCGATATTGACGGAGATAGAGCGAATGAAGTTTTGTTTTTTTCTGAAACTTCAAAGTGGCTGGGTATTTTAAAATATAAACCGGCAAACACATCATTCTATTTGTATGAAATGGAAATACCCATCAATAAAAAAATGATTGCTAAGCCACATCAGATAATACCTGTAAAATCCAGCGATAATAATAAAATACAAATCCTGATTGCGGAAGGCAGTGGTGCTTTAAATCTTTACGCAACCGAAAACGAAAAGTGGGTTCATAAGACTTCATATTTTGTCCCCGAGGCCAATACTAATAAATATTATTGTCAATACGTAAGCGGTAATTTCAATATGGAAAAACAGCCGGCCAACCTCTTGCTTTTTTATCAGGATAAAACATCAGGTAAGGCTTATTATCAACTATATGAAATCAACAGCAAACAAAAAAACCTTACAAAAATTTTGCATGGCAATTTTGATAATCAATCGGATACACTTTATCCGCAAAACAAATTTTTTATTTGTGATATAGATAATGACGGTTTTTCAGAGTTCATCTCATATAATGATTCCCGTCGCCATGATTTTAAAATAATTGCTTGCGATAAAAAGGGTTTGTATGTTGTTGCAAATATTGATTTTACAGGATATGATAAAGATAATAACCCGAAGTATTATGAATTTTTGTCCATAGCTTCTGGCAATTTCGCTGCAAAAGATATGGCAGGGCTGATGCTAGTTTATGGAATGAATAAAAAAAACTCAACGGATTACGGTATGGACCTTTATAATTTCAAAAAAAACAAACCCGGCAATGAGTTTTAGGTTGAGACATATTTTTTATGCACTATGTATCATGTTGCTTTTACCATGTTGCAATCAGCTGGGAGTGAAGGAAAACAAGCAGTCTTTTGAAGTGGGAGAATTCCTAATACTTACTAATTGGAACACCTATGCAGAAGATAACACATCAAAAAAGAAAATTTATCTGGATTATACAAATGCTATCAATGGCTTTATAATTCCTTCTGCCAGTCAAACTTCAGATGGTTATTTCCATTTTGTTTTTAAAATAAAAAACACATCCGGTAACACACAAAAATTCCTTTACAAAATCTATTATCAGAACGAAACCTATAAGTTTAATGAATGTGAAGAAGGAAGCAATGAATATAATATTTTATCTCAGGAAAATTTTTATGGTAGCTGGGATAATTTTCCCGGTTTTATTGAAACCCCATTAATTCCTGCCGATAATAAATTTCATGCTATAGAATTCAGGCTGAGAATCACAGGAAATCCACGTAACGAAATCCACTACTATAAGGAAGGTAAAAACCAATTGTGGCAGCGAAACCCGCGAACAGGTGATTATAGCTTTATGCTGGTTGTTACAACAAGTGAAATAATTGAAAAAGAAATTATTCCAGCCTATGTTTCTGACATTAGTAAAACACAAAAAAAGCATTATAAAAATCCCTATTATTATTTTCTATATGGGAAAGGCAAAGATTTACCTAACACCTATGTCGTATGCCCGGCAGAAAGGCTGAACGTGATTGCGCAGCCCGACCTTGGTTTGGGGATTTATCTTAACACCGCTGATTTTGCTGGAAAAAATTTTCAGGAGAAATCATCAGGAAAATGCGGAAGCAGCAGCTTTCTTTATGAAAACGCGCCATTAAGCCCGTTTCTGAGCCATGTGGATTCTTCCGCGGCTTTTGATAATATACCTGTCATTGCAGATGTTATTGGCGAAGGCTACACTATACGGGATTACAATTGGAACCGGGCTTTTTATAAAAAAGAGGAATTAATCAGAACCAAACCCATGAATACCCCTTGCCCTTGCGAAAACCTTTTCCCAGACTACGTTAACAAAACCGTTCAAATTATTAATGAAGGAACTGTTTATGGCAAATGGAGAAAACAAAATGCCGGAGTTATAACCCGTCATGGTTTTACTTACGGTAAATATACTATAAAGATAAAAATGACAGAGTTGCTTAACAAAAGCGGTATGTGGAATGGACTCACGAACTCAATCTGGCTGATAACGCAGGCAGATGAAAAATGGAATCATCGCAGAACCTGTGATAAAATAGGGTACCTGCCAAAATACTGGGGAGGGAAAGACGATGAACGTGCTCAATATACAGGGTATTCGGAAATTGATTTTGAGATACTTAAAACAGTTCCTTATTGCCCTTCATACCAGTTTCCACCCTCTTATTTATATCCTAAGAATGATAAAACAAATAGCTCATGGTGGAATGTTCCTCTCCCTTCTTCTCTGAAGAATGATTCCGCAAATATTATGGTGTGTTGTACGAATTGGGATATGGCTTGCCCTGCTCCAGAAAAATATGATGTTGGATGCAATCCGATAAATTATAGCGGGCAAACTTTTATGTCGCACCGCTGGGATTACTGGTACCGCGCCTTAAATCAACGCACGCCGGCACCTGATGATGAACTTTTTGGAGGAGAATATTATTATTTCCAGATAGAATGGAAACCTACAGAGATTATTTGGCGCATCGGTCCGGAAAAAAATAAATTGAGAGTCGTTGGCTATATGAATAATAGTGTTACTTCTATCCCAAACAATCAAATGCTTCTTGTCATATCACAGGAATTTCATAATACAGACTGGTGGCGGGGCAGCCCATTCCTGCAACAATTCATTCCTTTCCCGAAAAAGGATTTGACAGGGACGATATTTGAAATCACAATTGAATAATTTTTCATTCAAGATTCCAAGTGGCGCCTTCTTTAGTGTCTTTAATGCTGATTTTTAAATTCTGCAATTCCTGGCGTATTTTATCGGATGTTGTAAAATCCTTGAGGCTTTTTGCGTCCTGACGAGCAGCCAGAATTATATTCATCAGCCCTTCTGTAAGTTGGCTGTTGTCTTGTGAAGATTCAACAGAAAGTCCTAAAATGTCAAAAAAGAAACTTCTGAAAACCTTTTCAAAGCTTGCTTTTGCTTCATTGTCAATGGTGGATTTACCTTCTTTGAGGAGGTTTATCCATTTTATGGCGTCAAACAGGTTAGCAATGACTATCGGGCTGTTGAAATCATCATTCATAGCATCATAGCATTGCCCGGGTAATGCTTTAATAAAAGCCCTCAGTTCGTCAGAAGTTTTTTCAGAAGTTTGCAGGCCTGATAGAGTAACTAAGGCATTGGACAAGCGTTTCAATCCTTTTTCAGAAGCCTGAAGGGCTTCGTTTGAAAAATCAAGCGTGCTTCGGTAATGCGCCTGAAGTATAAAAAACCGGATACTCATAGGGCTATACGCTTGAGTTAATAAGGAGTGGCTGCCATTAAAAAATTCTTCAAGAGTGATAAAATTGTTAAGCGACTTACCCATTTTTTGCCCGTTGATGGTTATCATATTATTATGCAACCAGTATTTGCAGGGTTCTGTGCCGTTAGCGGCAACCGATTGTGCAATTTCAGATTCATGGTGAGGAAATAACAAATCCATGCCTCCGCCGTGAATGTCGAAGTGTTCGCCAAGGTATTTTGCGCTCATCGTAGAACATTCGAGGTGCCATCCCGGAAATCCTTCGCTCCAGGGCGATTTCCATCGCATGATGTGTTCGGGCGAAGCTTTTTTCCATAAAGCAAAATCATAAGGGTTGTTTTTTTCATCCTGGCCGTCAAGTTTACGCGTATTCGTAATAAGTTCTTCAAGCACCCTGCCGGAAAGTTTGCCATAGTGGTTTTTTTCGTTATACTTTTTCACGTCGAAATATACCGAGCCGTTAGAAATATATGCATAACCTGTGTCAAGGATTTTTTCAATCATTTCCATTTGTTCAATGATATGACCTGATGCCCTTGGTTCGATGGATGGAGGCAACACATTAAGCAAGCGCATGCTTTCGTGGTAACGATAGGTATAGTATTGCACAACTTCCATAGGTTCAAGCTGTTCGAGGCGTGCTTTTTTGGCTATTTTATCCTCGCCTTCGTCGGCATCGTTCTCCAGGTGGCCAACATCGGTGATGTTTCGCACATAACGAACTTTATATCCAATGTGTTGCAGGTAACGGAATACCAGGTCAAAAGTGATGGCAGGGCGGGCATGCCCGAGATGGGGGTCGCCGTAAACAGTGGGGCCGCAGACATATATTCCGCAAAACGGCGGTTTTACAGGTTCAAAAAGCTCTTTCTTTCTGCTTAAGGTATTGTAAATTTGTATTTTTTGGTTCATCAGTTTCGAGTATTGATTTTGCAAAGTAACGAAAATTTGTCGTTTTTTTCTTTGCCAAAAAGATTATATTTGCAGAGAACACCATAAATAAATCAACTATTAGTAATTAATTAAATAAGCAATGAAAATTTTGGTTAGCTTGAGCAATGTGCCGGATACGACAACAAAAATCCGACTGACAGCGGATAAAAAAAACATGGATATGGAAGGAGTTCAGTGGGTTATTAATCCATGGGATGAGTTGGCTTTGTCAAGAGCTATTGAATTAAAAGAAAAATATCCGGCTGTGATAGAAAAAATAACAGTGATTCATGTGGGCGGCATCCATACGGAACCAACTATCCGTAAAGCTCTTGCCATGGGAGCTGATGATGCTATCAGGGTGGACACAGAGGCTAAAGACGCTTATTATGTGGCCGGACAACTGGCCGAAGTTATCAAAAATAATCCGTATGAAATTATTTTGTGCGGTATTGAATCGAGCGATTATAACGGATGTTCGGTAGGAGGTATGCTGGCAGAATTTTTGGGATTTGCCTCAGTATCTTCCGTATCTTTTTTAGACATAGAAAATGAAAATGTTACACTGAACCGTGAGATTGATGGAGGGTATGAAAAAATATACGCGAAGTTTCCTTTTGTAGCCATTGTTCAAAAAGGCATTGCTATAGAACCCAAAATCCCTACCATGAGAGGAATTATGACAGCACGCTCCAAACCCTTGCAGGTGATTCATGCAGCACAAATTGATTTTTTAACCGAAGAAATTTCCTATGACCTACCAGCATCCAAAACAGTATGTAAAATGGTAGCTGCTGAAAATGCAGGAGATTTAATAGACCTGTTGCGAAGCGAAGCAAAAGTTATATAATTACAAAACGACCTAAAACCTAAAAGAAAAAATGTCAGTATTAGTATTTATCCAAAATTGGGACGGCAAGTTTAAAAAACTCAGCTATGAATTGGTTTCTTACGCTTATGGAGTGGCAGACATGATGAAAACATCTGTGGTGGCGCTTTCCATAGGTAATGTTTCTGACGATGAATTGAAAAAAGCAGGAACATACGGCGCATCTAAAATCATTACTGTAACCGACAGCCGCCTGAACCAGCTTGAGAATCAGGCATACGCTTTTGTGATAGCGAAGGCAGCCGAAAAAGAACAGGCAAGTGTTATTGTTTTTGCCAACAATATGACTGGAAAAGCTCTGGCTCCAAGGGTTTCTGTAAAACTCAAAGCCGGTATGGTAAGCAATGCCGATGCCCTGCCATCATCGGCCGAGCCTTTTACAGTCCGCAAAAAAATATATAATGGCAAAGCATTTGCCTCGGTGGAGGTAAAATCTGAAATTAAAATAATTACTCTTTCACAAAATTCTTATGGAGTTTTTGAAAATCATACAGAAACAATCATTGAAAATTTTTCCCCTCAGTTTCACGACGAAGAATTTAACACAACAGTTAAAGAAACCAGTAAACAGGCGGGCAAGTTTTTGCTTACTGATGCCGAAATTGTTGTTTCAGGGGGGCGCGGCATGAAAGGCCCCGAAAACTGGCAACCCATCGAGGAATTGGCAGAGCTTTTAGGCGCAGCTACCGCATGTTCGCGTCCGGTTTCTGATGAAGGCTGGCGCCCGCACCATGAACATGTTGGTCAGACGGGAAAAATTATTGCGCCAAATGTATATTTAGCTTTTGGCATTTCAGGAGCCATACAACATTTGGGCGGTATAAGCTCATCAAAAATTATTGTAGCTGTCAATAAAGATAAAGATGCACCTATTTTTGAAGCTGCCAACTACGGCATAGTTGGTGATGCGGCCGTAATCATACCTGAACTTATTAAGAAAGTTAAGGAGATTAAAGGGCTGTAATCATAGTAAACTTCTGATGTTAATTTATAATTGACCACAAGCTTAACAACAAAAGAAAATATTATACATGATACCAGATTTTCAATCATTGATGTTACCGTTTATGAAACATATTTCTGACGGGATAGAACATTCAACAACTGAAACGCTAGACTCATTAGCTAAACAATTTGAGCTTACAGATGAAGAAATAAATCAATATTTACCGAGTGGTAACCAAAAAACATTTTATAATAGAGTTTTTTGGGCAAAAGCACATCTGAAAATGGCAGGTCTTTTAGAAAACACTAAAAGAGGGCATTTTAAAATAACTGAAAAAGGGAAACAAGCACTTGCGGGCAACCCGACAACAATTAATCTAAAATTTTTAAAACAATATCCTGCATATCTTGAAAATGCAGGAAGAACAAAAAATGATGATATTGTTAGTCTTCAAGACAATGAAATTGAATTTGAACTAACCGCAACACCTGAAGAAATAATAGAAAGTAATTATTTACAAATAAGAAAAAATCTTGCACTTGAAATTCTCTCAAAAATTAAATCTTGCAGTCCGTCTTTTTTTGAGAATTTAGTTGTTGAGTTACTTGTAAAAATGGGTTATGGCGGGACAATTAAAGAAGCAGGAAAATCTATAGGGCGTTCAGGTGACGAAGGAATAGATGGAATTATTAAAGAAGACCGGCTTGGGCTTGATGTCATTTACATACAGGCAAAGAGATGGGAGAATGTTGTGGGGCGACCTGAAATACAAAAATTTGTGGGAGCCCTAGCCGGACAAGGAGCTAAAAAGGGAGTGTTTATTACAACATCAAGATTTTCAAATGATGCAAGAGAGTATCAACCAAAAAATGAAACCAAAATCGTTTTAATTGATGGAGAGCAACTCGCAGACTTGATGATTGATTTTAACTTAGCAGTTACAACAATACACACATTCACTATCAAGCGGATTGACAATGACTATTTCGGAGAGGATTGACCAACAATAAGGAATAAGAACTCCGCAAAAAGTGAAACATTGGCAAGCGATTATTTTGGTTTCCATTAAATGTTAATTCAATATTTAAAAAAATTGTTCAGAGATATACCTTGTATTTTTATGAATTTTCTGATTTGTTTCTTAAAAAAACTATTATCTTATTAAGTATTGTAAAAGAAATATTAAACAATGATAAAATTCTCACATTTTGAGCTTGACAACGGATTAAAAGTGATATTAAACACGGATAAAACCACTCCCATGGTTGCGGTGAATGTGCTGTACGATGTGGGCGCCAGGGATGAACACCCCGGAAGGACAGGTTTTGCACATCTTTTCGAACACCTGATGTTCGGAGGCTCCGCCAATATACCTTCTTACGATACGCCTTTACAAAAAGCCGGCGGAGAAAACAACGCTTTTACCAGCAACGATATTACTAATTACTATCTGTCCATCCCTGCACAAAACATTGAAACGGCTTTTTGGCTGGAATCAGACCGCATGCTCAACCTGGCATTCTCCAAAAAAAGCCTCGATGTGCAGCGTAATGTTGTGATTGAAGAATTTAAACAACGATACCTGAACCAGCCTTATGGCGATACATGGCTCTTGCTTCGCCCTCTTGCTTATAAAAAACATCCTTACCGCTGGCCTACTATCGGTAAAGATATAAATCACATTGCTAATGCCACTATGGATGATGTGAGGGCGTTTTACGAAAAACATTATCACCCAGCCAATGCTGTTTTATCTGTTGTGGGAAATATCACAGAAAAAGAATTGCGCCTGTTATGCGAAAAATGGTTTGCTCCAATCAGGAAAGGAAAAAAGATGAAACGCTCATTGCCGAAAGAGCCTGTGCAAACAAAAAAAAGAACACAGTCGGTAACGCGTAACGTACCTTTCGATATGATTTGCATGGCTTACCACATGTGTGCGCGTAAGTCAAAAGATTACTACACAACAGACTTTATCTCCGATATTCTTTCCTCTGGCCATTCATCAAGGCTTTACACCAAACTGGTGAAAGAAAAAAAAATATTCAGCGAGTTGGATGCCTATATCACAGGAGATTTTGACGAAGGCTTGTTTGTGTTTCAGGGCAAACTTATGAAAGGCAAAAGCATGAAGCAGGCTGAGGAATCAATAATTGAAGAAATCAGTCAACTGCAGGAAACTTTGGTTGAAGAAAAGGAACTGCAGAAAATTAAAAATAAAGCGGAGTCGGCTATTGAATTCAATAATGTAAATATCCTGAACCGTGCATTGAAGCTTGCTGTTGCTGAATTACTGGGCGATACCGGCTTGATTAATGATGAGGCTGAACGATACGATGCAGTTACTGCAGTTGACATCCGGAGGTTGGCAAAAAAGATATTTGCCGAAAAGAATTGCTCTGTACTATATTACAAAGCCGGAAGAAAAAAATAATTTATTTATTTTATAACAAATCATGATGATTGACAGAAGCATACAGCCGGAGCTAAAAAAAATTGAAGCCCTGGATATTGCAGAACCCGAAGCGCTGAAACTGGATAATGGAATTCCGGTTTTTATATTCCGTTCAGGAAATATTGATATTATAAAAGTTGACATAGTGTTTGATGCCGGGGTATATTATCAGCCGGAACCATTGGTGGCTGGTTATACAAACAAAATGCTCCGGGAAGGAAGCGCGGGTTATACTTCATTTGAAATATCGGAAAAACTTGATTATTATGGTGCATGGCTTAGCCTCTCTGCCAATATGGATACAGCGAAAATTTCTTTGTCTGCACCTTGCAAACATATAAAACATGTTTTGCCGCTGCTTGCAGAAATGGTTAATTATCCCGCATTTCCTGAAAAAGAGCTAATGATACATTCTAAAAAAGACAAACAGACTTTTATTGAGGATATGGGGAAGGTGAATGAAGTGGCCGCTATGTATTTTAGGAGACAGTTGTTCGGAGCACAACACCCCTATGGCACCATAAGAATCGCAGAAGATTATGATAATTTAACTTCAGAAAAACTTTTAGCATTTCATGCAAGCAGATATCTGCCTTCGTATTGTAGAATGGTTATTTCCGGTAATATTAATAAAAATTTGCCAGGCCTTCTTAACCAATATTTCGGGTACAAATCCTCCATAAAAAGATCACGCGCAACAATAAATAGTTTTGAGCCTGAAAATGAAAAAAAGAAAAAAATAATTAGAATGGAAGGCAGTGTTCAATCGGCTCTGAGGGTTGGAAAAATTATGGTTAACAATACTCATAAAGACTATCTGAAAATTTTTATTTCAAATGTTTTGCTTGGAGGGTATTTTGGTTCCAGGCTTATGAAGAACATCCGGGAAGATAAAGGTTATACCTATGGCATTTATTCTGTTTTAACTCCTTTCAGGCACTCCGGGGCATTTTTTATTACCTCCGAAGTGGGAGCCGATGTTTGCAAAAAAGCGCTTCAGGAAATATATAAGGAATTAAAAAAAATAAGAACTGAACCAGTGCCTAATTCCGAACTTGACATTGTGAAAAAATACCTTACGGGAAGGTTGTCGCGTTCTTTTGACGGACCATTTGAAACAGCAAATTGTTTTTTATCCCTTCTTGGCTCCGGATTGAATTTTAAAAAATATTACCAAAATTATATCAAAACATTAAACTCAATAACTCCTGATGAAATAATGCATACCTGCAATCAATACCTGCATGAAAATTCCATGTTGGAATTAATAGCTGGAAAATAATAGAAAATACCCTAAAAAAGGATTTGATTAGCAAGTGTTTATAATATAATTTACGTTTTTTAATTTTGATTTTATAATGCTTAATGCTAATAATAAATTTTTTTGTTATTTTGCAATAAATAATTTTATATAAAAGCCTTGAAAAGGATTAAAATTTTTTTGTTATTGTTGCTACTCTCAGTGCCTGAAGTGTTGGCAACACATTATATGGGTGGTGAGATTACATGGGAATGCCTTGCTAACGGCAGGTATCGTTTTATCATGAAATTGTACAGGGAATGTGGTACTTCAGTTAATTATTATACCACCGAAACAATTAATGTGAGCAATTATTTACCGCCAACTAGCATAACTATGACTTTACGCCCCGGCAGCAACCCTATGGACGGACTGGATGGGGCTTTGGACGGGAAAACAGATATATCTCCCAATTGCTTTGATCCGAATCAGGAAATTAAATGTTACCCTCAACCAACATTATCTAATACCGGGGCTATTGAAGAATGGTATTTTACCTCTGATGCTGTTTATCCCAATGGTGTGTTGTTAAGTGGAACACCACCTGCAGCGGGTTGGATATTTTCACATTCTGATTGTTGCCGCAATCCGAGTACCAACATGGTTGATCCCACAAATTATAACTGGTATCTTAGAGCTATAATGTATTCTTTTCAGGGACAACCCGCATTTCCTTGTTTTGATAACAGTCCTGTTTTTGCAGAAATTCCCTCCACTGTTATATGTACAGGTTATCCTTTTCGTTATAATCATAATGCTACAGACAAAGAACTTGATTCTTTGTCGTTTGCATGGGCACCGGCTATGCAAAGCGTTACTTTGCAAATGGGTTATACTCCGGGTTATTCTTTCCTAAGTCCCCTGCCCGGTACCGCCCAGAACCCTTCTAACATTCCTGCAACCATGAACCCATACAATGGTGAAATATCTTACACATCTTATACTAACGGCGCTTTTGTTACAGTAACAAAGGTAACAGCTTATCGTTGCGGAATTAAAATAGCAGAAATATTCAGGGAAATGCAAATCGTTTTGCTAGCATGTCCCGGAAACAATGTTCCTCCGGATATTCCCGGCCCATTTTATAATCCTGTTTCAGGGATTTATGAATATACGGATACTGTCTATGCCGGTGATGTGGTAGATTTCGACATCACTATCATTGATAACGGCACACTACCTAACGGATTACCTCAGACGGTTACCTTAGAAGCTTCGGGACAGGAATTTGGTACGAATTATACAAGCACCACAGGATGTGTACGGCCACCATGCGCAACTTTAAACCCACCTCCCATCATATCAGCTATGTATGCTGTGGCTACGCATTTTCATTGGCAAACTAGTTGCGACCACCTTACGCATCCGGTATCAATCACAGGTATTCCGGGTATATGTGGAACGTTATTTAACGTACATAATTTCATTATTAAGGCCTATGATAACAACTGTCCTGCTCCTGGAATTAGGATTGCTACTATTTCAATCGTTGTTTTACCGCTCGCTGTTCTTGAACCTCCCGAATTAAAATGCACTAAAGTTCATGATAACGGAGATATTACTTTGAATTGGATACCTCCGCCTGATCCCCTGAATACATTCAATAGTTATCATGTTTATTATTCTGACTCACCTACAGGACCTTTTGTTGTGATTGATAGTATATTTGATTATAATGTGACTTCAAAAACATATTCAGGGTTGGGAGGGAATAGCGGGCAGAGGTATTTTTATATAAACACACGATCCGGTTGTTATGGGAAGTATTTTTCCGAAACAAACAGCGATACTTTAAGCACAATTTTTCTTGAAGTAACAACAGGAGGAGGTGGTGAGATTGCAAACATAACATGGAACCCAATACATGAACCATTACCTGTTACCTCCTCCCAATGGTATCATATTTATAGAGAATATCCTCCGGGTTCATGGAATCTTTTAGATTCAACAACAGCACTTAATTATCAGGATACTGTTAATATCTGCAGTGCTTTTATTAACTACCGTATTGAAATTTCTGACGCTACGGGCTGTATATCTGTATCTTCAGTAGATGGAGAAAACCTACATGACGGATTCCCACCCACTTTGCCTTTACTTGATAGTGTTAGTGTGGATTTAATCTCAGGGAAAGCGGTGCTGGGTTGGTCCCCAAGTGTCTCAGCAGATGTTGTTAAGTATTATATATATCATAAAATGGGAGCTCCCTGGTACCTGATTGATTCTGTGGATGTACCGCAAACACAATATGTTCATTTAAGTCCCAGTCCTTCCGATTCTTCAGTTAGCTATAGAATCGCTGCCGTTGACAGTTGTAAAAAACTTAGCCAGATGGGGCTTGAACACAAGACAATTTATCTTTCGCCACTGATACTTAATGCCTGCGCTGATAAAATAAGGCTCGAATGGACTCCCTATATTAACTTCCATCCAATACTTGACGGATATACTATTTTTGTTAGCGAAAATGGTAGCCCATATACAGAACTGGCCAATGTGCCGCCAACCATAACATCTTTCGAACACATTGGATTGAATAACAATTCCACTTATTGTTATTACATTAGGGCATTTACACTTAATAACCAAAAGACATCATCATCCAATACTCAATGTGCCTTGGTAACAAAACCAAACCCCCCAAAGTATGTTTATTTAAGATACGCAACAGTGGTGAATGATGATTATATAAGAATAGGATTTTTTGTTGATACAACAGCTTATGTGACCATGTATAAAGTATTGCGCTCTTCAGATGGTTTGAATTATGATACCATTGCCCTGATTCCTCCCAATAATGTATATGCTAATGTAAGCTATAACGATATGTCAGGCGATGTTCATCAGAGTAGTTATTATTACAAAGTAGTTGTTACTGACAGTTGCGACCTAGATGCTTTAGAATCCAACGTCGGCAAAACTATCTTTATAAATGGAAATGCAGATGATTATCTGTATAATTATATTTATTGGAGTCACTATGAGGACCGTTTGCCACAAGCATATAACATAATAAGAGAAGTTGAAGATTATGAGCCTTTTACTAAAATTCAAACACTTTCTTCAAGTGAAACAACTATGACCGACGATGTTGAAAGTTATACCGAAAGCAGTGGCCGTTTCAGATATTATGTTGAGGCTACTCTCTACGATGTTTATGATAGTACTTTTATTTTTTATGATACCGTACATTCAAATTATGTCCTCCTATTACAATCTCCTCGCCTTTATATGCCCAATGCATTTTGTCCTGATGGCATAAATAATATTATTAAACCCATTGGTGTCTTTACCGATAAGGACGATTACAGTTTTATTATATATAACCGCTGGGGCCAAAAACTTTTTGAAACTGCAGATTATAATGTGGGTTGGGATGGGACTTTTAACGGTGATAAATGCGAGTTTGGCATATATACTTACTATATAAAAATCACCAGCGCACAAAACAAGTCATTTGTAAAACGCGGCATCATTACATTAGTTCGCTGAAAACTCTTTGTTTTTTCGCATTTTTATTATTATGAATATAGTAAAGAAATTACTATTTTTCATATTTTTGCAGGAATTTTAAAAAAGTATAAAATGGAACCGGAAGCAGATAAATTTGTTGGAGAAGGCCTCACATTTGATGACGTCTTGCTCATTCCTGCTTATTCAGAAGTTCTCCCTAAGCAGGTTAATGTTTCTACAAAATTTACCCGTAACATACACTTGAACATACCCATTGTGTCTGCTGCTATGGATACTGTAACTGAGTCGTATATGGCCATTGCCATTGCTCAGGAAGGTGGTATTGGGGTTCTTCATAAAAATATGCCTATTGAGGAGCAGGCCAATGAAGTTCGAAAAGTGAAACGTGCTGAAAACGGCATGATAATAGACCCGATTACTTTAAAAAAAGATGCATTTGTTTATGATGCCCTTGAATTAATGCGCGAATATAAAATTGGCGGTATTCCTGTGGTTGATGATACCAATAAACTTGTAGGCATTGTTACTAACAGGGATTTGCGTTTCGAAAGAAATCACGGCCGCCCGGTATCGGAAGTAATGACCAAAGAAAACCTGATTACTACCACTGAGTTTACGGATTTTGAAAAAGCTGCTGACATTCTTCAGGAACACAAAATAGAAAAATTACCTGTTGTTGACAAGAATTACAAGTTGATTGGGCTGATAACTTATAAAGATATTATTAAAATTAAAGCCAGGCCAAATGCTTGTAAAGATTCAAGAGGTCGCTTACGTGTAGCAGCAGGAGTAGGTATCACAAAAGATTTGTTTGACCGTATTGATGCCCTTGTTAAGGCAGGTGTTGATGCTGTAGTGATGGATACGGCACACGGACATTCGAAAGGAGTTTTAGAAGCTGCTGTACAATTTAAAAGAAAATATCCTGATATTGACCTCGTGCTTGGGAATATAGCTACTGCTGAGGCCGCTCTTGACTTGGTAAAAGCCGGTGCAGATGCCGTAAAAGTTGGAATTGGCCCTGGGTCTATATGTACAACAAGGGTTATCGCAGGTGTAGGTGTTCCCCAATTGTCAGCTATTAATTCAGTAGCTAAAGCTTTAGAAGGTACGGGAGTGCCTTTAATTGGAGATGGAGGCATACGTTTCAGCGGAGATATGACAAAAGCCCTGGCTGCAGGGGCTCATAGTGTAATGCTGGGCTCATTGCTGGCTGGTGTCGAGGAATCTCCGGGGGAAACTATTATTTTTGAAGGAAGAAAGTTTAAGATCTATCGAGGGATGGGTTCTATTGAAGCAATGCAAAAAGGCTCAAAGGACAGATATTTTCAGGATGAGGTTGAGGATTTAAGTAAATTGGTGCCCGAAGGGATTGTTGGCAGAGTTCCATACAAAGGTACTTTGTCAGAGGTCATTCACCAAATGGTAGGCGGGTTGAAAGCAGGAATGGGTTATTGCGGCGCTGAAAATATTAAAAAACTGCAACAAGCAAAGTTTATTAAAATAACTTCTGCAAGTGTTGACGAAAGCCACCCTCACGATGTGATAATAACCAGGGAGGCCCCCAATTATAGTAGAAAATAATGAATTGTTTATTTTTATAATTTTGTGATTTTAAAATAGAATATTATGAAAAGATTAGTTTTTTGTTTACTGGGAATAGCATTAATAAGCAAATTATCGACCGCACAGAATGACGTTTTACTCACAGTGGCAGGAGAAAAAATTACTAAATCAGAATTTATTGCGGTTTATAATAAAAATAATGTCAAGGGCGAAGTGATGGATAAAAAATCACTGAATGAATACCTTGATTTATATATTAATTTTAAACTAAAGGTGAAAGAAGCAGAAGAACAAAAACTGGATACCTTTACTAGTTTTAAAACAGAATTGGCAGGGTATCGCAAACAACTTGCACAACCTTATCTAACAGACAGGCAGGTTGATGAATATCTTATTCAGGAAGCTTATGAGCGTATGCAACAAGATATAAGGGCAAGCCATATTTTGATCAGGATTAATAAAGATGCATTGCCGGAAGACACACTTGCTGCATATAAAAAAATTATGAAAATTCGTGACCGGATTTTAAAAGGGGAAGCTTTTGATGTTGTTGCTAAAGAAACATCTGAAGACCCTTCGTCACGTGATCGTGAAGACCCTACTTCAAAATCAGTCATTAAAGGCAACGGTGGTGACTTGGGATATTTTACTGTACTTGATATGATTTATCCATTTGAAAACGGAGCTTACAATACCGAAGTTGGTAAAATTTCAATGCCAATACGTACGGATTACGGCTACCATTTAATAAAAGTAACCAACAAAAGGCCGGCTATGGGGAAAGTTGTTGTTGCTCATATTTTTGTCAGTATTCCCAGAGATGCTAAACCTGAAGATTTGCAAAAATATAAAGACAAAATTTTTGTAGCATATAACAAAATCAAAGATGGAGCAAAATATGAAGATATAGCAAGTGAATATTCTGATGACAAAGGTTCTGCTTCAAAAGGAGGTGTCTTACCAGGTTTTGGAGTTAACAAAATGGTGCCGGAATTCATTGATGCTATTGCCGAACTGAAAAATACTGGCGATTATTCTGCTCCTGTTCAAACCATTTATGGCTGGCATATCATAAAACTAATTGAACGTAAGCCGGTAAAATCATTTGACGATGAAAAGATCATGTTAAAAAACAGGATACTTAAAGATAGCCGTTCCAACAAAAGCCGTGAATCAATTATTAACCGAATTAAAAACGATTATAATTTCCGAGAATACCCTGAAACAATACAAGACTTCTATACGGTAGTTGATTCTTCTGTATTTGATGGAAAGTGGGATGCCACTAAAGCTGAAAACTTAACAAAAACAATGTTTACCCTCGGTAACAAAACATACACACAAAAAGATTTTACGGCTTTTTTATCTCAAAAACAGGTAAAAAGAAATAAATCACATATCCAGGTTTTTGTAAACGAACGTTATGAAACCTTTGTTGAAGAAAGCTGCCTGCAATATGAAGATAGCAAACTGGATGAAAAATATCCTGAGTTTAAATCTCTGATGAAAGAATACAGGGATGGCATTATGCTTTTTGAACTTACAGATAAAAAAGTTTGGTCAAAGGCTATTCAGGATACCAATGGGCTGAAAGATTTTTACGAAAAAAATAAAACAAAATACATGTGGGGTGAACGCGTGGATGCCACTATTTTTACTTGCAAGGATGATAATGTGGCAAAAAGCACCCGTAAATTGTTGAAAAATTACGATAAAGGAAAAATAAAGGATATTGATATCTTGAAAAAAATAAACACCGACACCATTACAATGCTAAAGATGGAAAGAAAATTATTCAGTAAAGATGATAACCCGATTATTGACAATATGAAATGGGAAAAATACATATCTGATAATCAAGAAATTGATAAAAAAATTGTGTTTGTAATGGTTCATAAAGTTATACCTCCAGAGCCGAAACAGATTAAAGAAGCTAAAGGCTTAATTACAGCCGATTACCAAAACTATCTGGAAGAAGAATGGATTAAACAACTTAGGGCGAAATATCCTTACCAGGTTAATCAGGCAGTATTTGAATCTATATTGAAATAATTATATATGAATACTTGCAAAATGTGGTTTGAATAAAACCACGTATATTATGCCGGTTCAAATAAAATTTAAAGATATCATTATCAATGGCAAGGCTACTTGTAAAGCTTTATTATCAATTTTTGCAATAGTTGTTCTGTTTTTTTCCTGCAAGTCTGCCGATAATGATATGGGAGATGCTGTTGCTCGTGTTTATGATAAATATCTTTTCTTAAGCGAAATTGAAGAAATTCTTCCTGATGGTATCTCAAAAGATGATAGCATTTTAATTGTACAGGAATATATTGATAACTGGATACGACAGCAGCTTCTCATCAGGCAGGCAGAAAAAAACCTGAATAAAAATCAGAAAGATTTTGCCAAACAACTTGAAGAGTACAAAAATTCTCTGATAGTATTTGAATATGAATCGCAACTTGTGAAACAAAAATTAGACACAACGGTAACAGATAAAGAAATAGAAGATTATTATGAACAAAATAAATCAGATTTCGAACTTAAAGAAAATATAGTAAAAGTTGTGTATGTTAAAATACCCAAAAATGTTCCTGCAACTTTGCCCCATACACTTATACGCTCCGATAAGCCTCAGGATAAGAATAAACTACAGGATTTCTGCCATAAGTATGCAACTAACTATTATCTTGAAGACCAGAACTGGCTTTTATTTAATGATATATTGAAAGAAATACCCATCAATACTTATAACCAGGAAGAATATCTCAAAAATAACAGATTAATAGAAATACAGGATTCATCTTATACGTACTTAATGAATATCAAAGGGTTTATGATTAAAGAAAGCATTTCTCCAATTAGTTTTGAAGCAAACAATATCAGAGATATTATTATTAATAAGCGTAAACTTGAATTGATAGATAATATGAAAAATGATATTTATGAAAATGCTCTTCGCAATGGAGATTTTGAATTGTTAAAAAAGAACTGAAAGCATACTATTTTGTAATTAAAGAAGTTATTATCTGATAAATCATCCCAAGAAATGAAAATAATTCAAAAAGCATTAATTATATTCCTGATATTTTTACATTCACTTAGTGCAAACGCACAATCCGATACTGGGAAAATTATAATTGATCAGGTTGCAGCTGTAATCGGAAACAATGTCATACTCTTTTCAGATATTGAAAATGAATACATACAGGCTCTTTTGCAGGGAAATACTACCGGAAGCATTATCAAATGCGGCATACTTGAAGAAATAATGTTTCAGAAATTACTTCTGACTCAGGCGGATATTGATAGTATAACAGTGACCGACAAGCAGGTTGACAGTGAGATTGACAGACGGATTCGGTATTTTATCAGTCAGGTAGGAACACAGGAAAAACTGGAACAATACTTTAATAAAACTATACTGGAAATTAAAGAAGATTTGCGAGACAAAATTCGGGATTATCTGTTAATACAAAATGTGCAATCAAAACTCACACAGGATGTTAAAATTACTCCATCTGACGTAACTGATTTTTTCAACAGTATTCCACCTGACAGTCTCCCTTTGATTGGTTCTCAGATTGAAATTGCGCAAATTGTAAAAAAGCCTGTAATCAGTGAAACTGAGGTTCTGGCTGTAAAAGATAAATTAAAAGCATTGCGTGACCGTATTTTAAAAGGTGAAGATTTTGCTGTTATGGCAAATTTGTATTCTGAAGATCCAGGGTCAAACAGAAAAGGCGGAGAATTAGGATTTGTAGGCAGGGGTGAGTTTTTCCCTGAATTTGAATCTGCGGCCTTTTCTCTAAAACCCGGAGAGATTTCACCCATTATTAAAACAAAAAAAGGCTTCCATATTATTCAAATGATAGAAAGAAGGGGAGAATATATTAATGTCAGACACATTCTGATGAGTCCAAAAGCAAACCCTTCCGAGATGACAAAATCACTTCAGGAGCTCAACAGGATTGCCGAGTTAATAAAGAAAGACTCTGTTACATTTGAGAAAGCAGCAATTCTTTATTCTGATGATCCTTCAAAGCTAAATGGCGGTAAACTCACCAACCCATATACTGGTGATACCAAGTTTGCCCCGGAAGAAATTGACCCATTGATATATCTTGCCGTAGAAAAGATGAATGTTGGAGAAATGTCAGCTCCTACAATATTCACTGATGAAGAAGGGGTGCAAGCATATAGGATAATAATGCTTAAATCGCGAATGGACCCACACACAGCAAACCTCAAGGATGATTACCCGCAAATCCAAAACCTTGCATTACAAGTTAAACAAAATGATGCTATTAATAAATGGGTAATGGAAAAGACAAAAAATACGTACATATACATAGCTGACATTTATAATGATTGCAAACTTAAGTTTGATTGGATAACAAATGAATAAACGATAAACACTTTGTTTTATGACTCAATTTAAATCGGATGTAGAAGCTATGGAAGCGCTTGTTGAGAAATACAAAGCAGTAAAATCTGAAACTGCCAAAGTAATTATTGGGCAGGATGAGGTCATCAGAAATATCATCATTTCTATTTTCAGTAACGGTCATGCGTTATTGATTGGGGTTCCCGGCTTGGCAAAAACACTTATGATTAATACCATTGCCCAGGCTCTGGGACTGAATTATTCAAGGATACAGTTTACTCCTGATTTGATGCCTTCAGATATTATTGGCTCTGAAATCCTGGATGAAGAACGGAAGTTTCGTTTTATTAAAGGTCCGGTGTTTGCCAATATTATTCTGGCCGATGAGATTAACCGTACTCCTCCTAAAACTCAATCAGCCCTGCTGGAAGCCATGCAGGAAAAGGCAGTAACAGTAGCAGGGAAAACATTTAAACTTGATGAACCTTTTTTTGTCCTTGCTACACAAAACCCTATTGAACAGGAAGGTACGTACCCATTACCCGAAGCACAGCTTGACAGGTTTATGTTTAACATATGGCTTGATTATCCATCTTTCGAACAGGAAATAAATATTGTCAAATCAACAACGACTAATTACAAACCTTCTGTTAACGTGGTTCTTAAAGCCGATGAAATATTAGAATTTCAAAGTATCATAAGAAAAATTCCCGTCCCTGACAATGTATATAATTATGCAATAAAATTGGCCACAATTACTCGTCCTAATACCAATATTGCTCATCCATGGGCAAACAATTATATTTCTTGGGGTGCCGGGCCAAGGGCATCTCAATACCTTATTATTGGCGCTAAATGCAGTGCTGCATTAAACGGGAAATTTTCTCCGGATATTGAAGATGTTCATCAGGTTGCCAGACAGGTATTAAGGCATCGAATCGTGAAAAATTATAAAGCCGAAGCAGAAGGTATCTCAGCAGATACTATAATAGAGGAGCTTATTAAATAAGCATTGTATTCGTAAACATTGCTTTCCGTCCTATGAAGTTTATAGAAATTACAGGCCAGCTGCAGATAAAAAATTATCTGGTAAAAACTGTGAAGAATAGCAGGGTAAGCCATGCCCAGCTTTTTTTGGGCAGCGAAGGCTCAGGGAAACTTGCCCTTGCCATTGCTTATGCACAATTTATTTGTTGTACAAACAAACAATATTTTGAAAATAAGGATGACTTGCAGGGAGATTCATGCGGCATCTGCCCATCGTGCGTGAAGTTCAAGAAGCTTATTCACCCCGACATTCATTTTTTCTTTCCTGTAACGACAAGTGATGAGGTTAAAAGCAAACCCAAAAGTGAGAATTACATAAAACAATGGCGTAACTTTCTTATTGACAATGATTATTATGTGTCATTAAATGACTGGTACGATACTATTGATGTTAAAAACAAACAGGGAATAATTAACGCCGATGATTGTGATGAAATGATAAAAAAGATAAGCCTGAAAGCTTATGAATCGGAATACAAAATTGTTATCATTTGGATGGCCGAAAAGTTATATCATGCTGCTGCACCTAAAATACTAAAGATATTAGAAGAACCGCCTCAAAAGACTCTTTTTATACTTGTTTCTGAAAAACATGAACAGATACTCAAAACTATTCTTTCAAGGACCCAGTTAGTGAAGATTCCTCGCTTGAAAGCAAAAGAAATAAGTCAATTTTTGGTTCAAAAATATCAGGCTAACGAAGTGCAGGCTCGTAAGATAGCTAATATTTCTGATGGGAATATTTTATATGCTAAAACTTTATTTGCGGATGATGAGGAAGAAAAGGATAATATGATTAACCTTAGAAACTGGTTACGTATTTGTTATCGTTTTAATAAAGAAGATGTTTTAGAACTGAACCATTTTATTGATGATATCTCCAAAATAGGTCGCGAAAAACAAAAAAGTTTTTTTGCATATGCATTGAAAATTATCCGCAGTTCTTCTCTACAGAACCATGGGAACGAAAAACTCTTAAATCTGCTTGATGAAGAAAAAGAGTTTATTGAGAAATTTGCAAAAGTTCTTACCACTGATAAAATACCTTATGTCGCTGAAGAATTTAATAAAGCCATTTACTATATTGAAAGGAATGCAAATCCGAAAATCCTTTTTATGAACCTTACTTTTTTGCTCAACCAAATCATGCGGTCATAATATAAGCTGATTTTCATATTTTATGTAACTTTGCAGTAAGAGAAATATTTTATGAGTAAAGAAAAAAATGATTTTCTGACCCGGGGTTGCAGTTCGAAACCCAAAACACATCAGAAAAATGATAAATTATATAATCCTTCATGTTGTAAACGCAATGCTTATGATTGGCTTTCTAATATTCATCCGCCAAAAGTTTATAAAGCATTTCCTTATGTTGAAGTTCGTTTTAAAAACAGCCGCAAAGATTTTTTTATAAACTCGGATAATATTGATATTGAATTAGGTGATATTGTTGCCGTTGAGTCATCTCCTGGTCATGATATAGGAATTATAACCTTGATGGGGGAAGCTGTACGCTTACAAATGAAAAAAAAGCATTTCAAACCAGAAACCCGTGAAATAAAAAAGATTTATAGGAGGGCAAGGCCATCTGATATTGAGAAATGGATTTCCGTTGTCGTTCCGGAAGATGAAATACTTTTTAAAACTAAAAAAATAACTGCCGACCTTGAACTGGTAATGAAAGTAAATGATGTGGAATTTCAGGGCGATGGCACAAAGGCTACTTTTTATTATACTGCTGAAGACCGTGTTGATTTCAGGGAGTTGATAAAAGTACTGGCGGAAAAATTCAGTGTTCGCGTTGAGATGAGGCAAATTGGAGTGAGGCAGGAGGCGAGCAGCCTTGGTGGTATCGGAACATGTGGCAGGGAGCTTTGTTGTTCCAGTTGGATGTTTGATTTCAAATCAGTATCTACAAACACGGCAAGGGTACAGCAACTTACCATAAATCCGCAGAAACTTGCCGGACAATGCTCCAAACTGAAGTGCTGCCTGAATTACGAGTATGAATGTTATCTTGACATGCTAAAAGATTTTCCAAATACTGACATCCTTTTAAAAACTAAAAAAGGAATTGCCAATTGTCATAAGATTGATGTGATGAAAAAAATAATGTGGTTTTCCTACACAGATGATATGGCAAATATTTTAGCAATACCTGTGGAAAAAGTCAAAAACATTATATATGAGAATAAAAAGGGTATTCTTCCTGATAAATTGGAAGACTTTGCTCAGAAAAAGGAAAAGAAAATTGAATTTGAACATTTCGAAGAAGATTTATCAAGATATGCCGATGAATAAAATAAAAATTACAAGATTTTTTTTTGGGTATCTTATTATAATGTTTTTTTTAAATGCTTGTAATACAGGAGTTGTTATTGATAAGTTTAAAAAGATTGAAAATGGTACCTGGAGATCTTCAGATATAGTAAGATTTTCAGTGCCTGTGGAAGACACGCTGCAAATGTATGATTTCTATATCAACATTCGAAATACAAACGATTATGCTTTTTCAAACCTGTATGTTTTTATGAAGACTTTTTATCCGGATGGAAAGATATCTGCCGATACTTTGGAATTTTTTCTTGCCGACCCACAGGGTAAATGGCTTGGCAGTGGTTCAGGTAAATTGATTGACAACCGCATATTGTTTTCAAAAAATATAAGATTTCCTTTGGCGGGAATTTATTCTTTTGAGTTTGAACAAGCCATGCGAGAAGAAGAATTGAAAGGTATTGAAAATTTTGGTATCAGGATTGAAAAATCTCAAAAAGAAAATTAAAATGCCCGGGAAATCTACAAAAAACGAGAGCAAAAAGTATATCAAATTTCTGTGGATAATTTATGCCTCTTTTTTTGGATTGATTGTTTTATTATTTACGACAATATCTTTAGGACTTTTGGGCTTTATGCCAACATTTGAAGAATTGGAGAACCCACGAAGCAATCTGGCTTCTGAGATATATTCCTCCGACCAGGCCCTACTTGGAAAATATTATATTGAAAACCGTTCCAATATCCATTTCGAAGATTTATCACCCAATATTATTAACGCTCTTATTGCTACAGAAGATGCCCGGTTTACAGAACATGCAGGAGTCGATATTCGTAGTGTATTCAGAGTGGTTTTTAAGACAATCATTGGACGCAAATCCACTTCGGGAGGTGGCAGTACGATAACACAGCAGCTTGCCAAAAATCTTTTCCCACGTGATGACAATCAGGGAAAAATAAAAATGTTTATTACAAAATTTAAAGAATGGATAACTGCAATAAAACTGGAACATAATTATACTAAGGAAGAAATTATTGCTATGTACTTAAATACTGTTGATTTTGGTAACCAATCTTATGGAATAAAATCCGCAGCACGTACCTATTTTAATAAAACCACCGATTCTCTTAACATTCAGGAAGCGGCTCTTCTTATTGGAGTGTTAAAGGCTCCAACGAAATACAGCCCAACCCGGAACCCCGAAAATGCAAAAAAAAGACGCGAAGTGGTATTAAAACAAATGGAAAATTATGGATTTATTACGTCTCAGCAATATGACTCCTTAAGGCAATTGCCTATTGATATGTCAAAATTCAGAATACAGGACCATAATGTTGGCATGGCAACTTATTTCAGAGAATATCTTAAAACATTGCTAACAAAGAAAAAGCCCGTAGAAAGCGATTATGCTGACCTTAAAAGATATAAAGAAGAACTTGACCAATGGGAAAACAATCCTATATACGGATGGTGCAATAAAAAGCTTAAAGCAGATGGTACACCTTATAATATTTTTAAAGACGGATTAAAAATTTACACCACAATAAATTCTAAAATGCAGCGATATGCCGAGGAGGCCATAAAAGAACATCTCGGGAATGAGCTCCAGAGCGAGTTCTATCGCCATTGGAAAGGTGTAAAAAGGGCACCTTATGACTGGAGGCTCAGTGATGCTCAAATCGAAAAATTAATCATGCAAGGTGTGTATCGTTCTGAACGCTATCAGGGTTTAAAAAAAGAAAATTATTCCGAAGAAGAAATTATCAAGATTTTTAACACTCCTGCGCACATGAGAGTATTTGTTTGGGGCGGAGAAAAAGATACGGTAATGACACCTCTTGATTCAGTAAAATATTATAAATGGTTTTTGCTGGCAGGACTAATGTCAATGGAACCTCAAACAGGTTATGTGAGAGCTTACGTGGGTGGAATAAACAGCAAATATTTCCAGTATGACCATGTATGCCTGGCAAAACGACAGGTAGGCTCCACCTTTAAACCTTTTGTTTATACTGTCGCCATGCAGGAAGGGGAGTTTTCTCCTTGCACAAAAGTGCCCAATGTGCCTATTACTTTTGAGTTGCCCAATGGCGATAAATGGGAGCCAAAAAATTCAAGTGATTACAAGGAAGGAGAGATGATAGCTCTTAAAGAAGCTTTGGCAAATTCTGTGAACTGGATATCTGCTTTTCTGATTAAACGGTATTCTCCCGGCCCTGTAATTAAAGTTGCCAGAAAAATGGGAATTAAGAGCGATATTCCTGAAGTTTATGCAATATGCTTAGGAACTCCCGACCTTACACTGTATGAAATGGTGGGTGCTGTAAATACCTATGCTAATGAAGGAGTTTATATTGAACCGATTTTTGTTACACGTATCGAAGATAAATACGGTAACACTCTGGATAATTTTATTTCCAAAACTCAGGAAGCTATGAGCGAAGAAACAGCGTATCTTATGATAAATTTGCTGCAAGGGGTAGTGGAAAGCGGTACAGGTTCACGATTAAGGGGGCGATATCAACTTACTAATCAAATAGCCGGAAAAACTGGAACGACAGATAATAATTCTGACGGGTGGTTTATGGGTATTGTTCCAAATCTTACTACTGGAGTTTGGGTGGGATGTGAAGACCGCAGTGTGCATTTTCGCAGCACAGCCTTAGGTCAGGGAGCGAATATGTCCCTGCCAATTTGGGCTCTTTATATGAAAAAAGTGTATGCTGATAAAACCTTAAATGTTAAAACTGATGACCGTTTTAGCAAACCGTCAATAAAATTAAGCGTGGAAATTGATTGCGGTAAATATTATCAAAGTAATACTCCGCTTAATTTCGATAATAAAAACTTCTAAGTTTTTTTCAACACTTTAATATATTTTGTTAATAAAACAAAATGTTATTTTATCCCAAGATACGCAATAGGAAACGTAGTGAACTATTGAGTAGCGCGCAGGATTGTGCCCTGAATCTGGGTGGCTCCGACTTAGTAAATGCTCCTGACAATTTTTATATAAAGTCTATTAAGTAATGGTATAAGGTAATAAGAAAAATTCAGTAAAAAGCACTTTTACTTGTTATTTCTTTTACGTAAACCGTATATTGTTCTGAAGTGATACCCATAAATGGATAATGTAATTGCGTCAACTAAAGATGAAGGCCGCCTGAATAATGTCCAGAACATGAATTTCCAGAAATCTCTGCGTCCCTTGTTGATAATGCCAATAATCAACACAGATTTTATAAAAGCTATTAACGAATGAAAATCAAATTTCACAGGGTTAACAACGACAGGTTTATAATTGAGCAAAAGTTTCCTTATCCTTTTGTAATAAGGCTTTGTGTTGTATATATTCCGGATTATTCTTTTGTATCCTGCAATCAGTTCCTGATAATTCATCCGCGGAATGAAGTTCATAGACATATCGGTATTATTGCCCGAAGAGTTTTCTTTCGTTAACCTTTTTTCTCTTATCATACGTTTGTAAAGTTGTGTGTTCTTTGGGGCACTCAGCAATCCGACCATGGCAGTAACTATTCCGCTTTGCTGAATAAAATCGATCTGGCGTCTGAAAACCGAAGGAGAATCGCTGTCAAACCCGACAATAAACCCGCCGGAAACCTGCATACCAGACTGCTGTATCTTTTTTACGCTTTGCAAAAGATCACGGTCATTGTTCTGTACTTTATTGCATTCGTGAAGGGATTTTGTTTCCGGTGTTTCAATGCCGATAAATACTGAATTAAAACCTGTTTCAGCCATTAATTTAAGCAATTCATCGTCATCAGCAAGGTTAATTGAAGCCTCTGTATTGAAAGTAAAAGGGTTGTTGCGCTCAAGCAGCCATTCTTTCATCGCAGGCAGCAATTCATTTTTAATGACTTTTTTATTTCCAATAAAATTATCGTCTACAACAAATATATTTCCTCGCCAGTTCAGTTCGTATAATTTTTCCATCTCACCCAGTATCTGTTTTGTCGTTTTCATTCGCACCTTATGCCCAAGCAAAGAAGTAATTTCGCAAAATTCACAAGCAAATGGACACCCCCTGGTAACCTGTATGCTCATAGAGGCATAGTGACCTTTTTTTAATAACTGGAAGTCAGGGATGGGTGTTGAGGTGAGTTCTGCGAACTCGCTGGTTTTATAAATTCTTTTCGGCTGCCCGTTATTTAAGTCATTCAGAAAAAGTGGCAAGGTTATTTCAGCTTCATTGAGAATCAGATGGTCAATCTGCGGGTAGTTCTGATAATCCTGAGTAAACAAAGGGCCACCTGCAATGATTTTTACGCCATACTTCATACACTCACTGATAATAAAGTCCACCGACTCTTTTTGTATACCCATAGCGCTAATCATCACATAATCGGCCCAGAGAATATCCTTTGCACTCAGATGACCTATATTCAAATCGACCAGTTTTTTTTGCCAGTTAGCCGGAAGCATGGCTGATACGGTAATTAATCCAAGTGGGGGCAAGGCCGCTTTTTTTGAGATAAAACGCAATGCATGCCTGAAGCTCCAGAAAGAATCGGGGTAAAGGGGGTGAACTAATAATACTTTCATTGTTTAAAAATTGTTTTTAATAACTGTTTCTGAAATTACCTGCCGACACTTTATTTGTTAAAAAGTACATGGATGCCTGTGATGAAATGGCAAATGGTTTTCGGTTTTTTTTTACAGAGGATAAAATGAATGAGGGTTATATTATCACAGAACTTTTATGCAAAGAAAGTTAAATTTTTGTTATAAAATGTAATAATCTCCCGGAAAAGAATAGTACAATTCACGAATTTTCTAGTGTGACGACCTTTAAAGAGGTATATTTGATTTTTATGGGGCTTGCCCCCGCAATTTTATAATAGCTTGATGTGCTTAAGTAAAGGATATTTATTTTTTTTAACCAGAAAACTGTCAATTGTTAAGGAGCGCAGGGTACGCTTTTTGTGTCCAGGAACAGGTTTTGTGGATTATTCAAATGTCGCGGTAAAGGTTTGATATAAAGCAGGTAATAAGTTAAAAATCAAAAGGTTTTGTGCTGTATAAAAGGTTTTATGATTTTACTGTTAATGTTTTTTGAATACAATAAAAATAATTGTCATTCCATTAAAAAATAGTTTCTCAGATTTAAGGATGTTAAAATTCTGTCTGCTTATTAATTGCTCAACATCAGCAGTCTAAACATATTCAGATTTAAAGGGAAGATATTAAATAGTTTCATAAAGCGAAATGTAGTAAATTCTAGCCTGGTATTAAAATTCATTTTGTCTTTGAAACAGGCAGTTTCAGAAATAAATAAGCTTCCAGGTTTCAAAAATTCATATCTCAATCCATTGAAGACCTTCACGCAGCGTGCCCAAAGCATACCGGCGACTGGTTTTTTACCGGTAATTATCCCACACCCGGTGGTAATATAGTTGTAAGCTGTGCTTTTATAAATTATATTGAAAAATGAAATGAGCGGAGCTACCAGCCTGTTATGCAAAAGAGTTATTCCTTGGCCCCAAGTTCATTTATTGCAATCCATGCCATAAGCCCCATTCCAGTTTCCAGTGATTTTTCATCCACACTGAATGCCGACGTGTGAATATTGTAAATTTCTTTTTTCTTAGGTTCTTTAATACCAAGGCGGTAAAAACAGGAAGGAATAGTGTGTGAAAAATAGGCAAAGTCTTCAGCTGTCATTCTTAAATCAATTTCTTCTACATTTTTTTTCCCTAAATAATTTTCGGCATAATGTTCTACGCGGTGTGTGAGCCTTTCATCGTTAAAAAGAAAAGGATAACCTTCGTCAATAAATACATTTGCGCCGGCGCCGAAAGCAGCAGCAGTATTCGTTGCTATTTGTGTGATGTTTTCATGCGCTTTCTGCCTCCATGCTTCATCAACAGTCCGCAGCGTACCTTCGATAAACACTTCATCAGGTATTATGTTGGTTTTGCCGTTGCCGAAAATGCGGCCGAAAGATAAAACTGTCGGTATTGTTGGCGTTGCCATGCGGCTTACAATATCTTGAAGGTTAATAATAATATGAGAAGCTACAACCACTGGATCAATATTCATTTCTGGAGTAGCTGAATGACCTCCTTTGCCTTTCACGGTGATATAAATTTCATCAGTAGATGCCATGGATTTTCCATATTTTAGCCCGATTTTTCCTGTGTTGATGGAAGGATGCACATGCTGTCCAATCATACAATCAACTTTCGGGTTTTTTAATACACCTTCTTTTATCATAACAATAGCTCCTCCGGGATATTTTTCTTCTGAAGGTTGGAAAATGATTTTTATATTTCCGCCAAAATGATTTTTTATGTTGTTAAGAATTTTTGCACAGCCTATTAGGGATGCCATATGGATGTCATGGCCGCAGGCATGCATAATCCCTTCATGTCTCGAACTGAAGTCCAGGTTGTTTTTTTCGTTGATTTGCAGAGCATCCATATCAGCCCTTAATCCTACGGTTTTATTTCCAGGTTTTTTACCTTTGATAAGTGCAACAATTCCTGTTTTGGCGATGCCTCGTTTGTAAGATATTTTTTCTTTATCCAATGCTTCACAAATTATGTCCCCGGTTTTAAATTCTTCAAAAGCAAGTTCAGGGTATGCGTGTAATTGCCTACGGATATTTATAATTTCGTTAAGATATTTTTTTGAGTATTGCTGTATTTCTTTTTTTAATTGATTCATGCTATCACGATTTTAAAAATCAGTACTTAATGAAATATAAAATACGGGTTTCTGTATCAGTCCGTTTTCCACTCCCCAGGCCACATCAGCCCTGATAAAATATCCGAATAATTTCGTTCTAAGGCCAGCGCCAAAGCCGCCTACGATGGGGTCTCGCTTTTTAATCAAAGTTACCTGTATGGGGCCCCTCTGAACAACTTGTTGGGTTACAGTATTTTCTTCAGAATATGGGTTTAAACCCACCCAGGCAGTACCTATGTCGCCAAAGCCAACAATTTGAAGGTTAGTAATAAAATTATCCTTTAGGGGTTTCTTGGCAAAATAACGAACTATTGGAAATCGAAGTTCACTGTTAATTACGGCAAAAGTGGGGCCGTTACGGACATTCTGAACAAAACCACGCATGTTTGTCGCCAGGGTTTGGTATGTATAATTCTGTGTTTGAGAAACAACATTGGTGGTGTCAAACCCAGGTATTATCCAATTGTCAACACCTCCGAGATAGTATATAAGCTTATTTTTCCCAAAGGAGGTACTTGCAGCAAAACGGTTTGCCCAGATAAAAGTACGGTGAATCTTCTGATAATACCTGAAGTCGCAACCAAGTACAATAAGGTTGTTAAACTTTTTTTCAATCATTTGGTAATATTCCCCGAAAATCTTCCATCTCCACCCATAATAAATGTTTAATGTTTTATATTGAGTGTTATCATAAATCAGTTCTGCTTTTAATCCCGCACTGTACTTATGCAAATCAGGTAGTTGCAAATTGTAAATATCTGTTGAAGCAAAAATCAATTTATCATAACGCCCGTGGATAGTACCTTTTAAACTCAAAACTCTTGAAAAAGGCCATTTTAGAGTATAAAACAATGAATTTGAACGCATTTTAATAATAGAATAATATGTAGCACCTGTAAGAGCCTGACGATAATAAAACAAGCCTTTGTCGAGACGTTTTTTCAGGTTTTCAATACCGATAAAAAATTCGTTATTGTCAAGGCTGAATGAGATACTTAATCCGCCTGAAATCCTGAAGTCTTCGAGCAGGTCAATAATTCCAAGTTGAAAAGCCACATTAAATCCGGGATTCAGGTAAACCGGCGACCCTCCACCAGTGAAAGGTTGGTAAGAAGTGTTTAAATAATTAAAATCAATTTGTCCAACCAGTTGATTTATGGAGTATTCAACATTGTAGTTTTGCGCTCTCGGAATCGAAAAAGTTTTTTTGCGTATCACTGAATCTGCATAAAGAGAAGAATCAGATTTAATTTCTTTACTGAAAACATAGTTATTTATATCAATTTTTGATGTGTCGGAAATCATATCAATTTTGTCAATTAAAACATTGCCCTGCTTTTTATTTCTGTTTCGTGTTCTTTCTTTACTTTTTTTAGTTTTAATAATCTCAATTTCATCATAATTAATCATTGAGCTGTCAATGACCTCTTTTTCGGTCATGTGCTTTAAGTAAAGTGTTCTGTTATATGTGTTTAAAGGATTGGTTTTTTTTATTTGATTTGCATTTACTAGATCTCGCAAGTACATTTTATATCTTCCGTTTTCAAAAATTATTTCTCCGTATTTGGATGATTTAATATCTATATCATGTTCTATAATATTTCGATGGTAATCGGTTACAGCTGATGATAAGGTGAAATAACTATAATGTGTAGTGGTGTCAACAAAGTTGATGGTGCTGTCTATTCGTGCCAGATAACGGTTATATATTCCATTTTCATCGCTCAGGAATGAATATAGGTTTTGTTCATGTTGTGTGGGCATTATCTCGTTTGTGAACTCAGTGTTGGTGATTCTTCTTAAACCCTTATTTTTTGTTTTATAATCATAAATAAATATATCTGTATGTGATGGTAAATGTGTGATGGTGTCTTTATCGGAGGCAAGATTTGTTAGTACATCATATCGAATAGTATCATCAGGGCGGTTGGAACTGAATATTATAGCGTTGGAGTTATTCACAAACCTTGGATTAAGGTCGTCATAAATATCTTTTGTAATAGGCTCATAAGTGTGAGCAGCGAGGCTGTATACATAAATGTCTGTTTGTCCTTTCACAACTCCTGAAAAAACTATCAATTTTCCATTTTGTGAAAATGACATATCAAGAATTTTTTCCAGGTTAAAAAGTTGTTGTTTTTCAAAACGTTCCTCATCCATCATATACCAGTACATTAAATTTTTTCCTTTGTGTTCAAAAACAACGGAAAGGTATTTTCCAGAAGGGTGCCAGGCGAGCAATGGGTATGAGTAATCCACTTTTTCGTCAAGCTTATATCCACGTTTAAATATTTTTTTAGCTTTGTGTGTCTCAGTATCATACAGCCAAACTTTGTATTGTCCCATAACATTAGTGGTATATGCTGCAAACCTTCCATCAGGGCTTAGTTTCAACTGTTCATAAACGCAGCCCTTTTTAATGCGTTTTTGTAATGTTTCTCCTTCAGGCTTTTGACGCTCCAAATCTTCCTGCATATAAAGTTGTTCGTAATATAGCAGCCATTCTTTTGACAGATTTTTAAAAGGGATTCCGAGTACGTATAAAAAACCGTTTTCCGCATTTCTGCTGACTCTGGTAAGATATACGATGTTAGGTATTGCAGATTTCCCGTACTTGTCTTCAATGAATTTCCATATAGAATGCCCGGCATAAACAGCATCATCTCCGGTAAGCCCGTTATAACGCTTGAAATCATGCCTGAGTACTCCGTCTTTTACACTATTGTCAATTTCTGCATTCCAGTCTTCCGACAGATAAGATATCAATCCTAATGTAAACCATTGAGGAAGTGACATGAGAGCTGAATTCTTGATCATGGAAGTGATTCTGTCTCCATACATCATTTCATCAACAATGACCTGTGCGATACCTGCTCTTATTTGTTTTTCATAGTGGGTATGGCTGCCGTTGTAAAATAAAAAAACTTTTGAACCGACAATATGCGTAACTCCTCCGGTATTGTAATTCTCATTACTGATCAGCCCGATGTTGCTCTCCTGTAATTCGGAGAATTTGTTAAAAATGATGAATTGTATTTTCCCTTCCAGTTTGTATTCCAGCTTGCGCTCAACTTCTTTAAGGCATTTATTTGCATAGCGTGCTGTAAATATTGCCAGTTCCTTTCCATTCGTGTAAAAATATGTATCAAATTTATCAAATCTCATGAATGACCAGAACCTGTCAGAAAACTGAACGCGGTTTTTGCCGAAATTCATCTGAGAGCCATTATAAAATTGTGCAAATACTGGCAAAGCTAAAAAGGTCAACGATATGACTGCAATAAATTTTTTTTGATACCTGCGCATAACCCGGGCTCAATAATAGCGTAAAGTTACTTATTTTTAATGAAGAGTGTAAAGTGAAGAATGAAAAATTATATAATTAGCAATAAGTTGAAGCCGTACAGGGGGCTAAACGAAAATATTTTATGTTAAGTTGTTGTTTGAACTAATAACTCTTTATTTCGTTATTAGATAACTTCTACCACTGATTCCTGCACCCATCCATCACTGCCATTAGCAATCTTAATTTCTATCCAGGTTCCGACTTTGTCGGTTATTTTAACCTTGGTGCCTTCATGTATCACAAATATATCCTGGCTTTCGGCATCAGGTGAGCTTTTTACATTTACGGTAGGTTCGAAAATGATGGCCTCTTTTACAATTTGTAAATTGTGATACCGGCTGTAAGCGTTACCTGCGGAAGTTATTGTAAAAACCAGAAAGAAAATTCCCAGCCAGAAAAAAACCTTACGAACAGCAACGGTATTCCCGATAAGATAAACAGCAAGGGAAACAAAAAACAAAAATATAAAAACGATACTTAGAATCGCCCATGTATCTACCGAAAACCACTGTTGAAATACGTTCCACCAGCGTTTGTAAAAAGGTATGGGCAAGGCTTCTATTTTGTCAATTATTTTGGTGTTGGCAATATTGATGTTATAGTTAATTTTTTCGTTGGAAGGGTCAAGTTTCTTTGCCTTCTCGTAATAGAGCAGAGCAGAAGGGTAGTCGTTTGTTTTGAAATAAGCATTACCAAGGTTATAATACAGTTCAGGAGACTCAAAGCCGTTGCTGATAATTTTTTTGTAAAGCTCGATGGCAACACTGAATTTGTTTTCGGTGTATGCTTTATTTGCATCTGCAATAATCTCCTGATTCACAGAAGCAGAAGCTAAAAAACAGCTTGTCAAAAAGACTATATGGATGAAAAGTTTTTTCATGACAATTTACCTCAACTCCCTTTCTGTTTTTGTAATAATTTCCAATGCTTCGTTGTATAATGTTTCCATACCTTTTGAAGCTTCTGCGGGTGCGAAACGTGCAAATTCACAGTCGTTAAGGATTTCAATGAACTTATTACGTATTACTTCTTCAATATTTTTTCCTGCAAGTGTTTCTCTTGCGGTATCCAGCGAAAGTTCAGAAAGAGGTATCGAAAATTTATCACACACGTAGCCCCATAATGCTTTAGAAAGTTCCTGATAAAACGGTTCTCTCTGGGTTGCATGCATAAATTCATTGGCTTGTTTTAGCCTTTTAAGTGCAACTTTAGTGGCGCGTTTATGCCTGAGCAAGGAGGCGTTGCTCTGGAGTTTAATGTAACGGCGCATCAGTATTACAAATGCAATAAATAACAGAAGTGGAATGAGAAGTAAAATAAAATACAAACCGGAACCGAAAAAGAAATATCCTATCGGGTAAACTTCAAAGTCTTTATTTTCTATGAATTTAATATCACTACCGATGTATTTTATATCTTCTTTTCCAGCACTGCTGATGTATGCTCCACCGCTGCCATCACCTTTGCCAACCTTCAGGTTTAGTTCTCCTGAAGTCAGGCTTTCATAAGATTTATTGTTTTTATTGTAGTAACTTAATGTTATGGGCTTAAGAGTATAATTGCCTGGCGTGCGGGGAATGATAAGATAAGTAAAAGTTTTTGACCCTGAGATTTCATTTCCGGAAGAAATGTTTTCAGAAAGTTGAGGGTCATATACTTCAAAATCGGGTGGGAATTCAACATTCAGGTTATCTATCAGATTTAAATTGCCTTTGCCGTTAAGTGTTATGGTCAGGTTAACAGCTTCATTGGCTTTTACTTCTGTTTTGTCAAGTTTTGCAGACATGCTTAAGTTACCCACAAGTCCACAGAAATCTTCGGGTTTGTTGGACGGCAAGTCGCTGACACTGATGCTTAGTGAATTGGATTTTAATGTCTTTTTAACTTCCTGATATCCGCTGGTGAATGCATTCTGAAAAAATGGGTCGTTAAAGAAGGGGTCGTTGAAAAAATTTCCAAAAGGGTTATTTGCTTTTTTCTTAACAAGTATTTGTGCGATACATTCTACTTCGAGAGGCTCAATACTAAGCTTTCCGGCTTTCTGAGGGAATAATGCGACTTTGCGTATTTCGGCTACAGTATATTTTTGTCCGTTAATGGTTTCTTCATACTGGTTAACTTTGTCCCTGTTTTTTAGAAGGTCATAAGACCAGAACCCTGAAAAAGAAGGTAATTTCTGAATAGAGTATTGAGATATAGGGACACGGGTATATATTTTATAGGTAACCGTCAGTTGTTCTCCCTGCAATACAGAAGTTTTGTCTGCCTGAACTTTTACAAAAAGGTCGGTTGCGGAAGCATCGGCAGTTTGAGTTTGCTGGGTTTGCTGTGATTGCTTATTTTGCTGCTGAGTATTAGTATTTTTACCAGTATTTGTTACTTCAATAGTAAGGGAGTTGGAAGAAATCCATTGTCCGTTAACTTTAACTTTTGCAGGCTCGATTGAGAAATTTCCAGTTTTTTCAGGCACTATCGTATATATCCAGCTTTCGCTGCCGCCACCATTCTGGACAACCTTGCCATTGACAATCATTGTAACACCTCCGCCGGATGTTCTTGATGTGCCTATGACTGAGAAATTAGTAAATGAAGGTTTCTGAAAACTTTCGCTTTTTCCACCGGATAAAGAATAAGTAACCTGAATGGAATTGTTCAGCCCCATAGTTTTTGCACTGGCAGTAGCTGTTAGTTTCTGAGCGTAAGAATATCCTGAAAATGTAATCATTAAAACCAAAAAAAGAAATGTTACTATTTTCTCTATCTTCTTCATGCTAATTGATTCCTGACTGCTTTATTTTTTCAAAACTCGATAAAATTATAAAATAAAAAATAAGCTGTTGTGCAATTTAGAGCATAAATTCTTACGGTCAGATTGAGCAAAGTCGAAATCTGAACCTCCCATTCCCCGATTACCTTTGATATTACTGTGTTTCATTATTTAATAACACAACAGGATAAATAATACTAGTTATTTCATTCATAAATTTACCAGTCTTTTTCTGTCTTATAATTCTGATTTTTTAAAAGTTCTTTATCCATTTTTTCTCTTAGATTTTTTTCTTTATTCTGCAGTGCATTCAACATACGTTCGGCATCTTGTTTTGATATTTGCTGTTGCTTGTTTTGTTGGGTATTGTCCTGCTTCTGCTCTTGTTTTTGGTTCTGATTCTGCTGGTTTTGCTGCTGTTGTTGTTGCTGCTGCTGTATCATTCTTTTAGCATATTCCAGGTTGTATTTGGTATCCATGTCTTTGGAGTTAATACGTAAAGCGTTTTTATAAGATTCAATACCTTCCTGATACTTTTTCTGCATCAGCTGAGTGTTTCCAAGGTTATGATAGGATTTTGCAACAACATCTTTTGGTATTTCCGATTCGGCAAGGTTCTGGAATATTTTTTCCGCCTCTTCATATTTTCCTTGTTTGTACATAGCATCGCCAAGATTAAAAATGGCTTTATAATAGTTATTATTTTTTTCAAGCGCTTTCCTAAAGTTGATTTCTGCAGTTTTGTAGTCTTTTTTATCGTAAAGTTTATTTCCTTCCCTAAGTTCTTTAACGGCTTTTTGGGCTAATAATGGAGATATTAAACATGACAAAAAAAGTATGGCTATAAGTAAAGTAAATCTTTTTATTATACAAGGTATATTATATGATTTTTTTTCTCTCATGTAGCCATTAATTTATGAAAGTATTCGTTTTTTTTCAAAAAGATTTAGGTTGCGTGTAAGTCTTGTTGTTCTTTCCAGTATCATTAGTTCAAGAATTATCAAAAGTAATGCTACTGCAACAAAATAAATGTAAGTATTGCGGTATTCAGAAAACACTTTAGCTTCGTACTCTTTTTTCTCAATTTTATTTATCTCATCGAATATTTTGTTCAGTCCGGCGTCGTTGGTACTGGCTCTGGCATAAGTTCCTTTTCCTGCAGCTGCAACCTGTTGAAGCATGGTTTCGTTGAGTTTAGTTACAACTGTGTTTCCCGAATTGTCTTTTTTATATTCAATATTAAATCCATTCATTCCAATGGGAATAGGAGCACCTCCGGGGGAACCAATACCTATTGTATAAACTAAGATTCCTTCCTTTGTGGCATTTCGGGCAGCTTCAATGGCATCATCTTCATGATTTTCGCCATCAGATATGACAATGATGTTTTTTTTGTTTTTACTGTTTTTGTCGAACGAAACAGCTGCAAGGTTTATGGCTTCTCCTATAGCGGTACCCTGCGCCTGAATTATATCCGGGCTGGCTTCCTGAGCTAGTAATTTTGCAGCGGCGTAATCTGTGGTAATAGGTAAAAGCACTTGAGCTTTCCCCGCAAAAACAATAATACCTATCTGGTCGTCTTCAAATTTATCCACAAGTTTTGATATGGCCATCTGTGACCTTACAATTCGGCTGGGCTTTATATCCTGTGCCAACATACTATTTGAGATATCAAGAGCAATGATAATATCAACACCCTTCCGTTTTGTAGCGCTGAGTTTTGAACCAATTTTTAGGTTTACAATAGCAAAAACCAGCATGGTAAATGCAAGTAACAATAGGATAAATTTCACAACCAGTCTTGTCTGGGAATAATCAGTTATGATGCGGGATACTACAAATGTGTCGCCGAAACGTTGTATGGAATTTTTTTTCCAACGTAGCATCAGCCAAAATACCAATACAAAAAAGGGTATAAATAAAAGCGTAAATAAAAATATGAGATGATCAAATGCTACCATTTTCTTATCAGGGTATTTTTTTAAAAACTGTCAATCGTAATGTAATTTCAAGTGTGAGTAAGCATAATGCAATAAGAACAAAAATAAAATATTCGTCTTTTTTATTTTGAAATCTTGTTACATCAATTTTTGATTTTTCTAGCTTATTGATTTCATTATATATGTCTTCAAGCTTCTTTTTGTTTGTTGCTCTGAAATATTTTCCTCCTGTCATTTCAGCCACTTGTGTAAGCAGGTTTTCGTCAATCTGAACATCAATATTTTGATATTGTATTCCGAAAGGTGTCTGGAATGGGTAGGGTGCTTTGCCTAAAGTCCCTACTCCGATAGTATATACACGTATGCCGAATTTTTTAGCAATTTCTGCTGCAGTCAGCGGGTCAAGTGAACCTGTATTATTGATTCCATCTGTCAGTAGAATAATAACTTTACTTACAGCTTTGCTTTTTTTAATGTGAAAAACTGATAACCCCAGTCCGTCGCCTATTGCAGTACCGTCAGTTATCATACCGCTTTTTACTTGGGCAAAGAAAGACTTTAACACGGTATGGTCAACGGTAAGCGGGCATTGGAGAAAGGCTTCGGAACTGAAAATTATCAGGCCCATTCTGTCGTCAGGCCTTCCGTCAATAAACTGTATGGCTACTTCTTTTGATGCTTCCAGTCTGTTAGGTTTAAAATCTTCTGCCAGCATACTTCCTGAAATATCCAGAGAAATAAGTATATCAATTCCTTCAACTGTTATATCGCTTTTATCCAAGCTTGTCTGCGGACGTGCAAGAATAAAAATAAGAAGGGCGATTAACAGCATCCTCAGGATAAATGGCAAGTGTATAAGTCGTTGCCGTAATGAAGGCTGTATGTTTTCAATATGTTCCGACGATGAATAGCCTAATTCAGGGGTGCTGTTTTTGTATTTGTAAATATAATGAAATACCAAAAGGGGAATTATAAGCAATAGTAAGAGGAGCCATGGCTGGGCAAGATATATGTTGAGTATGCTAAGTATCATTGCTTATTCACTTATTTTTTTATCTTTATCTGTTGAAGTAGTATTTTCTGGTTTGGACTCAAAGACAGGCTGTGGTTTTGTTTGCTCAACAAATACAACACCATTTTTCAGGCTTGAGTCGTGCTCGTCGGGTAATGGTTGAAATTTAGCAAACTTTACCATATCGGCAAGTACAAGTATTTTTTCCAGCCTGCGGATTTCTCCTTCCGGTATTTGTTTTGTTTTTAATGATGCAATTACATCGAACGTAACCATCTCCATAGCTTCAACATGAAACTGGTCTTCAAGATAGGTACGTAAAATATCCGTCAACCTTGTATGAAATTCTTTGTTTTTCCCTGCTTGCCAGAGTTTTTCAATACGAAGGTTTTCCAGTTCTTTGAGCGCTTTTTCGTAAGGAGGTATCTTTGGCTTTTGTGGCAGGTTTATGATGGGTTCTTTTTTGCGTATCTTTCTGATTATATAAATAGCAGCAAAAAGTATAGCCAAAGCACCCAATCCCAGTAAAACCCATGGCAATATTTCTCTCCAGGTTAATGGCTCTCCCAGAGGTGTTTTAATGTCTTTGATGTCTTGCGTGGTATCCACGGCAACAGTTCTTACATAAAGCATTATAGGCATTGTGCCAACAAGGAAATTTGATGTGTCATCAGGCATTTTGTATGAAAACACCAGGGGGGGAATCGCAAAAGCGCCGGAGTCAAATGAAACAATATTCAGTGATTGAGAAATTGTAGTATATTTCTTATCAGCAGAAAAGCTTGTGTCCATTTTCATACGCGACACTACTTCAATTTCTTTGGTAAGTGTGTCGGCAATAAACGGGAAAGAAGGCGTTGCTTTTGATGGGAAAGTGAAAGAATAAGAATATTTGACTTGGTCCCCAATCAATATATTATTGGAATCTAAAGAAGCTATGGCTTCAGGTTTTTGTGAAAAAGTTAATACAGGGGTAAAACAAAAAAACATAAAATTTATTAAAACCAGCCATTTAGCGATATGTTTCATAACTATAACCTTGAACCTCTTTTCTTAAATAGTTTAATAAGCGGTTTAATAAAATCTTCATTGGTATTTATAACAGCCACATCCATGCGGCTTTTCAGAAAAATACCCTGAAGTCTTTTTTCGTGTTGTTGCCAGCGGTATTTATGTGTTTTGCGGAACTCTTCGGATGAAGTATCAACCCAAAAGATTTTATTGTTTTCAAAATCTCTAAGCCTGAGCAATCCTACTGACGGCATTTCTGTTTCCCTTTTGTCAATGATGCGTATGCCCACAAGGTCATGCTTTCTGGATGCAATTTTAATGGCATCTGAGAAATTAATATCCATAAAATCAGTCAGCAGAAAAGCCGTACAGCGTTTTTTTATGGCATTAGTAAGAAAACGAAGGGGTTCGGATAACTTTGTCAGGTTACTTTCAGGCTTGAAATCCACAAGTTCACGAATGATACGCAAGATATGTGAAGTGCCTTTTTTTGGAGGAATAAACTTTTCAATGCGGTCACTGAAAAAGATTACGCCCACTTTGTCATTATTTTGTATTGCAGAGAAGGCAAGCACGGCAGCAATTTCTATAATTTTTTCGGTTTTAAGCTGTTGTTGCGTGCCAAAATTATTAGAACCGCTTACATCTATGAGGAGCATTACCGTGAGTTCGCGTTCTTCTTCAAAAATTTTAACATAAGGGTGGCTGAATCGGGCTGTAACATTCCAGTCAATGGAGCGAATATCATCGCCATAATTATATTCACGTACTTCGCTGAAAGCCATACCCCGTCCTTTAAAAGCGCTGTGATATTGCCCAGAAAAAATCTGGTTGGTTAGTCCCCGCGATTTTATTTCAATTTTCCGAACCCGTTTCAGTAATTCCGACGTTTCCACAAAATGAATTTAATCATTATACAATTTCAAACTTCTAACTTCCAACCTCTTTTATGGGACTTCAACAATATTTAATATTTCATTAATGATTTCTTCCGTTGTAATATTTTCAGCTTCTGCTTCATAGGTTAGCCCGATTCTGTGCCGTAAAACATCGTGGCATACAGCCCTTATATCTTCAGGATAAACATATCCTTTGCGTTTGATAAAAGCATAGGCTTTAGCTGCCAAAGCAAGGTAAATACTGGCGCGCGGTGATGCCCCATAGTTTATAAGCCCTTCAAATTTTTTCAGATTGTATTTTGAAGGGTAGCGTGTCGCAAAAACAATGTCGGTAATATAGTTTTCAATTTTTTCGTCAATATAAACTTCCCTTACTATAGCCCTGGCTTTGATAATATCGTCTGTTTTAATAACAGGTTTGGTAGCTAAAGCTTTGTTACCAACATTTTGCTTCATAATCAGCTTTTCTTCTTCCTTGTTGGGGTAGCTAATCACTACTTTCAGCATAAAACGGTCAACCTGGGCTTCGGGTAATGGGTATGTACCTTCTTGTTCAATGGGGTTTTGTGTGGCAAGCACAAGAAAAGGTTCAGGTAAGGGAAATGTTGTGTCGCCAATAGTTACCTGTCGCTCCTGCATAGATTCAAGTAAAGCACTTTGGACTTTTGCCGGTGAACGGTTGATTTCGTCTGCCAAGATAAAGTTTGCGAAAATAGGGCCTTTGCGCACGTTAAACTCTTCTTTTTTCTGGCTGTAAACCATAGTTCCGACTAAGTCGGCAGGTAACAGGTCGGGAGTAAATTGTATTCGGTTAAACTTTGCATCAATGGCATTAGCCAGTGACTTAATAGCAAGAGTTTTTGCCAGACCGGGAACTCCCTCAAGCAAAATATGGCCATTTGATAACAAACCTATAAGTAATCTTTCAATCATGTGTTTCTGACCAACGATGACTTTTGCCATTTCCATCGTTACTATATCCACAAAAGCGCTTTCACGCTGGATACGCTCATTAAGCTCTCTGATATCAATTACTTCCTGCATAATTTTAAATTTTTGGGACACAAAATTAAAAAAGTGATTTAGGGTATTTCAAGAGTTTTTTTGTTAAAAAATGTTAATTATAAACCTAAATATCCAAATTAATAACAACACTTTTTTTAAAAAAGTATGTGTGTAGAGAAAAATTTTCTTAAACATAAAAAATTATCAACAAAAAAGCAAAATGGGCATAACTTAAAAAAATATTTTTTGAAATTTAATCGAATAGTAATACATTTGTTGTGTTTATTTAAAAAATTTAAACCAAAAACATTTAAAAATGAGTAAAAAATTAATTGCACTGTTGATATCCATTATATTTTGCTATAATGCTGGGGCACAATGGGTAAATAAGTCATTTATATATGATTCACAAACGCGCAGTTATCGAGTTTATACAGCTCCCAATTATAATCCGGCAAACCCAGCATCACTGGTAATAACTTTGCACGGTTTAGGTGACAATATGACGAATTTTAGTACAGCATTGAAATTTAATTATATTGCCGACACAGCAAATATTGTGATAATTTGCCCTCAAGCTATTTCTGATGCTATAGCTGGAACCGCTTGGAATTCTGGTGCAGGTTTTATGGGATATTATCCAAATTCGACGGTCGATGATGTTGGATTTATTAATGCATTAGTTGATACAACCAAAGCAAATTACTCAATTGACTCTTCAAAAGTTTATCTGTGTGGATTTTCCATGGGCGGATTTATGACGGAAAGAATGGCCTTGCAATCAAACAGTAAGTTTGCGGCTTTTGCATCAATGTCGGGCACTATTGGTTCTGGTATTACGTCGTTTAATCCTGGGCGTCCAATTCGTATTGCCCATTTTCACGGAACTTCTGACGCAACAGTTGCGTTTTCTGGTAATTCTTATGGAGTAGATGCTGATTCACTTATTAATTTTTGGGTTTTAAATAATGGCGGCAGTTTCACTCATGATTCTATCCAGTATCTTAATACTGTTAATGATAACATAACTGTTGATCGCTTTAAATATTCTACCGGTAATCCAGACAATGAAGTGTGGTTTTTTAGAATGAATGGTGCTGACCACACTATTTTATACAAGCCAACAAACGACATTACTGAAATTTACGAAATGTGGCTTTTTTTCCGAAATATTATTGATCCTACGGCTGGAATTTATGCATCTGCAAGCGAGAAAAAGAACGTTCAGGTTTATCCTAATCCGGCTGCGGATTTTATTAATGTGATACTACCGGAAACATCAGAAAAAATAAAAGTAGAGATTTATTCTGTTCACGGAGCATTGGTTTATTCTGCAATAGTTCAAAACTCATTTCATCATATTTCATTGGATAAAGCTAAATTCCATAATGGAATGTATTTGATTAGAGTGTCCGGGGCATCTGTGAACTATACACAACAAATTATTATTCAGAAATAAAACTGTTTTACTGGTTTTAATCAAAGTTTTTGCAGATTTTTGAATTTTTTTTGAAATAAATGTAATTTATTTCATTTTGTTAAGTTTATATTGGCGATAAATGTAACAAATCTGAATGTCATCTCTCTATTAAGTGACCAATAAATAATTTAAGTGAAATCAACCAGAAAAATAATCTCAATATTATTGTTTGCTTTTTCAATAGTATCTTATGCGCAAACACCCCAGCGAGTAACCATTAAAGGTATTGTTAAAGATAATGATAATAACGAAGCAGCTTTTGCCACAGTGATGCTGCTTGGCCCAAAAGACTCCACATTGCAGAATTTTACACAAAGCAATGAACATGGCGCTTTTACTTTTAATAATGTAAAAAATACGTCATACCTGCTCAAAGTATCTCATATCAGTTTTTTGCCTTTACAGTTAGCCATAGAGCCTTCAAATACTGCAATTAATGATCTGGGTGCGGTGGCAATAAAGCCTATTGCAAAAGAGCTTTTTGAAGTGGTGATACGTGAAGCGAAAGCCCCGTTGACTATCCGGGGTGATACCATTGAGTATGATGCAACAACCTTTAAAGCCCCTCCGGGTTCTACGGTTGAAGACTTGCTTCGCCGCCTGCCGGGTATCGAAGTGGATATTTCAGGCAATTTGAAATCTCAGGGCAAAGATGTGAAGCGTGTGTATGTGGATGGTAAAACTTTTTTTGGCGATGACCCCACAGGAGCCACAAAAAACCTTGATGCAAATACGGTTTCAAAGGTACAGGTGTTCGACGAAAAATCTGAACAGTCGAAATTAACTGGTGTGGATGACGGGGTAAAAGAAAAAGCTATGAATCTGGAACTGAAAGAGGAATATAAAAAAGGCTCTTTCGGCAAAGTAACTGCGGCAGCTGGAGCTAATGAAAAAGGTGTTTTCAGATGGGCCGGACGAGGGAATTTTAATCGTTTTGATAAAAAAAATCAATTGTCAATTATTGCTTATGCAAACAATATTAACGAAACTGGTGTCAACTGGGAAGACTATAGCGAGTTTAAAGGCCAGTCCACTTTCGACCAGTACGATAACGGAGATTTTGGCTTTAGCAGCGGAAGAGGAAGATATTATAGTTTCGATGATTCCGACTCCCCTATGAATAATTTCGACGGGCGCGGCTTTACAAATAATTATGGCGGCGGGGTGAATTATAATTTTGACAATACGAAAACAAAATTTAATGTTTCGTATTTCTATAAAAACAACAACCAGAAATATGACCAGTTTAATTATAAAGAAACTTTATACAGTGATAGCTCATTTTTTAATTATGATACAACAAACTATTCCGATTACAGGCAAAATCACACATTATCAACACGCATTGAGCAAATTTTCGACTCTAACAATATTATTATTGCCAAAGCCAATGTTAGATATAGTTCTATTGGTGCAAGCTCTTTAAATAATAGCATTTACTCTGTTAACGATATTGATATTTTAAATGACTTATTTACAAATAACTCAAACGGTAAATATTCCTGGAGGCTTACAAGTGCTGCAATATACAGGCATAAATTTAAAGTTTAGGGACGCTCTTTTGCGGTAAGTGCCGCCTATAATAAAAACCCGGGCGACGATAACGAAGATTTGTATTCTTTGAACAGGTTTTTTATTAATGCTTACGAAGAAATCATTCATCGCATGTCTGCAAAAGACTACGATAAACAGCAGATAAAATCCAGCCTGCTTTATACCGAGCCACTTTCTAAAAAGTTTTTTATAGAATTATTTTATAATTTCAATACGATTAACAATAAAGTGAACAGGCAGATTACCGATGCTCTGAATAACGACATCAGAATTGACAGCTTGAGTGTTTTTTACACTAATGATGTGATGATAAACCGCCTGGGGGGCGATGTGCGTTATTCTTACAACGGGCTGAATATTATGCTTGGCGTGGCAGGGCAATACCTGCAAATGAAAGGAAAATATTCTGTGGATAAAGATATGCCTTTACTCACCGAACCCATCAATAAAAGTTATTGGAGCCTGAGCCCAAAATTTACCTTCACTTACGAATTCCCGAACAACATGTGGCTGGAATTTGATTATGGCTACGATGTTACGGAGCCTTCATTTGAATACCTTCAGCCTGTGCCAAATGTTTCGAACCCTTTATATCGCACAGAGGGAAATATTAACCTGAAACCGGAACGCACACACAATATTGGTTTTGATTATCATTATTACAATCCGGCATCATTTACACACCTCGGCGTGAACAGCAGTTATAATTATTGTGCTAATGGAATTTCTTATAATCATAATGTTGTGATGACAGACTCCATTGGCATCGTTACTGTTTCAACTCCTGATAATAATTCGGAAACACATAATGTGAATTCATGGATGTGGATTGGCTACCCCATCATTAAAACAAAATTTACCAACGACTGGAGCCTGGGCTTCTGGTACGATAATTCAGGTTCATACATAAATGATGTTTTTAATGAAAGCAATCAATACCGTTATTATTTGAACACCTCATTCAGTATCACTCCGGTAAGCAAACTTGTCATTGCTTTGTCGGGCAGGGCTTCCTTAATTGATTCACGCCTTTCCATAAATACAGAAAGAAATCAATTTATACAGTCATATACAGCAGGTTTGTCCTTGAAATGGCAGTTTACTAAGAAAACTTTTTTTGAGAGCAATTTCGATTATAAGTTTTACCGCACTTCTTTATACGATTATGATGAAAACATTCCCATCCTCAACGCTTCCATAAGACAGCTTCTGGGAAAGAAAAACAATTTTGAGTTACGCCTTGCGGCTTTCGATATCTTTGATAAAAGAAAATACATACAGCAATACAGCTCGCAAAACTACAACATCCGCTCTACGGCCGAAACACTGGCGCGCTACTTTATGTTGAGTTTCAGCTATAATATTAAAGGATATGAAACCAAGCTCAAAAAGGACAGGCATTTCTTTTAAAAAAGTTAACCATAAATATATGAAAAAGGCACTCATTTTCATGTTTTTTCTTAGTTTGATACCTTTCTTTTCAGGCAAAACTTTTTCACAACAAACCGAAGGAACTATAAAATACCTTACCACTTACGACTGGGTGAAAATGCTCAATGCCTGCGATTATCTGAGCAAGGAACGCAAGGAAAAAATCTCGTATATGTGGGGCAACCGTTCCGAGTGGAAGATATACGAATTGTTGCATTTCACTGCCAAAAAAACCAAATTTGAAGAATCGGAAGAAAGCGCAGACCCAAGAGAAGATGATGGCTATTCGGGACGTAAAGAAACTTTTTTTATGACCTGCGATTTTGAAAACAATACGATGTTTGATGCCATCACAACTCTGGGAAAAGTTTACCTGATTGAAGACAGTTTAAGGAAACCCGACTGGAAGATACTCAACGATATGAAAGAAGTGGCAGGGCATGTTTGCATGAATGCCTCGCTCACAGATACACTCCGTAACCAGAAAATTACCGCATGGTTTGCACTTGATATTCCCCTACAGGTGGGCCCCGACCGCTTTTTCGGCTTGCCGGGAATGATACTGGAAGTGAATATTAACAAAGGTGCCTGTGTGATCACTGCCGAAAAAATTGAAATGAAAAAGCTTTCCACGGAGTTCGACCTCCCTAAAAAACTCAAAGGGAAAAAAATTTCAAGCGCCGAATACCATGCAGTTTTGAAAAAGTTTTATGACGAAAAACGCCAGGCTGAAGAATTCCCATGGGGGGTGAGGTATTGATGCTTTTGCAAAACTCTGGTTGCTTCTGTGGAAGAATATGCCGTGCTTTTTTAACCACAGAGAAAACAGAGGAAAAAACAGAGTTGCACAGTGTTTTAATACCATTACTTGATATAGTTTAATGCATCTTTTTTATTGGACTATTACAGATACCGTATCGGTATAAGATAGTATTGAGATATTTTATTTTGGTAAAATAAAACTGTTTCTGAGTTTGCAAAATGTTGTAAATAATTTATTTTTGTAATAATAAAGTTGCATAATGTTGGGAATGCCATTAGTTTTTGGATGTAAAAGCTTACCAAAGGTTGGGTTATAAACGAGTTATGCCTCACCCTGAAAAAAGAGATGGCACCCCTTAGTAACATAGAATAGAAATTTGAATAATGATTAATTGGAAAGCATTTGAAGCAAAATATGAAAATCGAGAACAGTGGGCATTTGAACAAATGACTTACTTCCTATTTTGTATTGAAATCAATAATATTACAGGAGTTTTCAGATATAAGAACCAAACAGGAATTGAAACAGAACCAGTTGAAAAAGAAGGTGTCTTTTATGGTTTTCAGTCAAAATACTATACGACTTCTATATTTAAAAATAAAAATGACATTATAGATTCAATAAAAAAAGCAAAATCAAAAAACAAACCTTTAAATGTAATTTACTTTTATTTAAACAAGGAATTATCTGAAAGCAATAAAAAGGATAAGAAAAAACCACAATATCAAATTCAAATCGAAAATGAAGCTGACAAAGTTGGCATTAAAATAGAATGGAGAGTAAAAAGCCATTTGGAATTTCAATTATCACAACCTACAAACAATTGGATTGCAAATATTTTTGCAGGTGTAAATTCTATTTGTCCAGAATTCTTCAAAAGCCAAAATGAAAAAGAAATATCTAATCTTGGTCCACGATTTAATGAAGAATTAAATTTTGAGTTGCCAATAGCAAAATTATTTGATGTTCTCTCACACAATAATATTTTCTTTCAAAGATTTTTAATAACAATTGATAATTGGTTAACTGAGAAAAGTTACCGAAAACAAAAAGATAATAAATATTTATCAGAACTTGAACAAGAACTAGAGTCAATAAGAAAGGATTTGTTAGACTGGATTACTCGTTTTGAGTATTCTATAGATGAGCAAATACAATTTGCAAGTTTTCTTGATAGACTTCAACAACTAAATGAAAAAATATCCAACAAACGAAATGAATTGTACGAACAAAAAGATTGGAAAGGAGAACACAAAAAATTTGAAAATGAATTAGGAAGATTGAGAGAAATTGAAAATGAAAACTATGAATTTTTAAAAGAAATAGAAGACCTAAAAATTAATTTAGCAAATAATCCTACTTTGATTATTCAAGGTGATGCAGGTTGCGGTAAATCGCATTTACTTGGAGATATTGCAAGGCAAAGAAAAAATCAATCCTTACCAACAATACTTCTATTAGGGACAACTTTTAATAACTCTAATACTATTGAAAAAAACATACTAAATATATTAGATCTAAAATATAGTTTTAAGGAATTTCTAACCGACCTAAACAATATAGGACTTTTTATAAATTCAAGGGTGTTAATCTTGATAGATGCGATTAATGAAGGAGCAGGTGTTGATTTATGGAAAAATCAAATAGCAGGTTTTATAAATGAAATACAAAAGTATCCTGCAATAGGATTGGTACTATCTATTAGAAAAACCTATTTTGATGATATTATTCCGAAAGATTTCAAAACAAATTCCCAAATCAATATTATCACTCATGTAGGTTTTAAAGGTAATGAATATGAAGCATTGAAATTATTTTCTAAATTTTACGGTTTAACATTGCCAAACTTCCCAATTTTAAACCCTGAGTATTCAAATCCTCTGTTTTTACATTTGATCTGTGAGTACAGTAAAAATTTACCTGAAAAGTGTTTCCCAAAAGGCTTTAATGGTATTACTAAAATATATAATTCATACAAAGAAATACTGGATCTTAAATTTGGAGAAAAAAGACATGAATATAAAAATAGGAAAATTGTAACAAAAGCTATTGAAGTTTGCTCAGATGCACTTTTTAATACAAAATATGGTCAATTAGAACTAACTAAAGCGATTGATTTATTTGATGACAAATTTCCACGTTTTCCTCACTTACTTACTGACTTAATTGAAGAAAGTGTCTTTGTTAAAATGAGACCAGAATATGAAGAGTCTCGTAAGGATTTCATTTCTTTTTCATATCAGAAACTAGGCGATTTCTTTATGACAGAAGATTTATTACTTACGTATTCAACAAAAAATAAATTTATAAAAGCCTTTAAGGAAGAAGAGAAATTCAAAAGGATTAGAGATAATTATCAATGGCAGTACAATGGTATAGTTGAAATATTTGCTGTGCTTTTACCAGAGAAATTTGACTTAGAACTGTTTGAATTAATTGAATTATTTTATAATAAGAATGAAGATAAAAGAAATAAAGAATGGGAACAAAATCACACCTTTGAAGCGTTCACAAGAATACTACTAGATAGTTTAAAATGGAGAGATATATCATGTATTAACGAAGAAAAAATAACTGATTGGCTTGTTGATAAAGGCAGAATTGACAATAATGAATGGTTAAACACATTAACAGAGCTATCAGCGACCCCAAATCATCCTTTTAATAGTGATAGACTGCATGGGATATTAATGAATCAAACTATGCCAAAACGAGATAGCTTTTGGCAAGAGTATTTAAAGTATAATAATGGTCATGATGATAATAATTTAGCCTTTCCTCTTAGACGATTAATTGATTGGGCTTGGTCACAAAATATCTCTTCAAATGCAGATAATGAAACAACAAGATTAGTCGCTCAAACATTAGTATGGGTTTTAGCGAGTTCTCATATTTCATTGAGAGACCAAACAACAAAAGCACTAGTGAACTTATTAGAACAACAATCAGAAACACTTATTACTATACTAAAATCATTTGAGAAAGTTGATGATTTATATATATCTGAAAGGTTGTATGCAGTTGCTTATGGATGTATTTTAAGGACAAAGGAAGATAAATCAGTTGCAGTTATAGCGCAGTATGTTTATGATATAATCTTTAAAGAAAACAACCCGCCTACTCATATTCTTTTGAGAGATTACGCTCGTAATACTATAGAATACGCTATCTACAAAAATATTGAATTAGAGCTAGATTTGGATTTAATTCGACCACCATATAATTCAAAAATGCCAAATCTCCCACAGTGTGAAGATGATGTAAAAGAATTTCATCTTGATTATGAAAGTCCAAATTTTAAAGAGAATCATGGTTCTCAGCAAAATGCAATATATAGTTCAGTAATAAGTGGCATTGCCGATTTTGGTCGTTATATTGTTGATTCAGCTGTAAATCAATTTGCTTCATACTCATTCAGGGAAGATGAGACATATAAAATATTTTTAAAATCATTAAAAAAAGAACCAAGGGAGCTTGTAAAGGCATTATATGAATGCACAAATAGTCTAAAAGATTTTGATAATAGGACAGGATATCAAAAAAGAATAAACTCGAATTATTCAAAAGAATTTCAGAAGTATTCAGATATGCTGGAAGAACTAAAAAATACTTGTTTAGTAAAACTAAAAGAATTACTCGATAAAGAGCAAATAGATGTTCTTGAAACTTCAATCATACCTTATTTCAATAGAAAGCTAAATATTGAAAATAGAAGCGACTGGAGTATTAGATATTGGATTGTAAAGCGTGTTTTTGAACTGGGATATAATAAAAATATCCATGGGAATTATGACCGATCAGTTAGTGACTTTTACTATGCCAGACATGGAAATAAAGTTGAACGTATTGGTAAGAAATATCAATGGATTGCCTTCCATGAGGTTTTGGCGATGCTTTCAGATAATTACAAAGTAAATGACGGTTGGAGTTCAAGTAAGAATTTTCATTTCTATAAAGGTGCATGGCAATTTTCAATTAGAAATATTGATCCAGCCTATGTAAGCTTCCCTTTTTTTCGGGCCATTCAATCTTAGAGTTTCAAAAATACATTTTTTTCATTTAATACCATCATCGGTGTTTTATATCCCAAAGACTTGTGAGGTCTTTTGTAATTGTAGTCATAT
>JALOBU010000017.1 GCA_023228145.1 Bacteroidales bacterium
TTTTGAAATATTAATCTTATATGCTGAATATCAGTATATTACACAATTTTTTTGATTTATTTATGAACAATTTATTTAACAATTTTAATAGCACAACGGGTTAGTTTAATTATTTAAGTGTTATAATTAATGGTGCGAGTTCGTATCTATTACCGGTAGTATCACTGCAGATGATATATTCAATATAAACTTTTTCGCCGGGGTTTTTAGTTAACAATATTTTTTTTTGTTGCTCAGTGAACTTATTGCTATGGCTATTAATTTGGACAAGGTCATTATTACTATTTACTTTTGCAGTCAAAGTAAATTCAATGATTACATAATTGGAATCAGCAGTTAAAACAGAATCTTTACACAATTCCACTGCTTTAATTTCTCCATTATTAACACCATTTATAAATGCGGTAGTTACATATTTTTTCCCATTGTTTGGGTTATTATTTTGTGCTGTTGCAACACATGCAAAACACAAGAATAAAATTGATGAGAAATATTTTATATAAACTTTCAACATTTTTTTTTTGTAAAATAAAATACATTTTAATAAAAGCCAAAATTATTTATTCAGGAACGGAAAACTGTAGCCGGTTATTCCAAGTTCTTTTACTAATTGAATAATGTCTTTTTGAAGGGATTCATTGATTGCAAGCCCTTTGTTTTTTCGTTCCAGCCATGCCAGGTGTTCTTTTTCTCCGGCGGTATAAATGCGGTTTTGCCCGGGCATTTTTTTTGAAGCGCGCAGCTCGCGTAAAATATTGCCTGTAATATGTTTAAACTCTTCAGGTTCGGTAAAGGCGCTGATGTCAATGGCAATAAAAAAATGTCCGAGCGGGTAGGGGACTTTTTTCCCGTTTTCATATCCCAGCAGCATTTTCATATAGCTGCCGCTTTGCAGGGCTGCAGAAAGTATTTCCACCACGGCAGCATAGCCATAACCTTTATAGCCAGCTGTATCTTCTCCCACACCTCCCAAAGGCGCCAGCGCTGCCTTCTCGGCTACCAGGTCTTTGAGAATTTCCTGAGCATTGGTTTTTGATTCTCCGTTTTCATCAATCACCCAGCCTTTAGGCACATCCTTTCCCTGCCGCGCATACAATTCTATTTTTCCTCGTTGTGTAACAGAAGTGGCGCAATCCAGCAAAAAGGGAAAATCTTCATCCGTTGGCATGCCGAAGGTCAGAGGGTTTGTCCCCAACATGTTTTCCACACCAAAAGTTGGTGCAATAGAAGGACGGGCATTGGTTCCCGTAATACCTATCATATTTTCTTTGGCGGCCATCAGCGCATAATACCCGGCAATGCCGTAATGTGTGGAGTTGCGAACCGCCACCATTCCCATGCCGGTTTTTTTTGCTTTGTCAATGGCAATTTGCATGGAGCGTTTTGCAATGACATGCCCCATGCCGTTATGCCCGTCAACCACAGCGGTGGCGGGACTTTCCCTAACAACTTCAAAATTGGTAACAGGATTTAAAATGCCCTCTTTGATACGGTCAAAATATATCGGTTTCAGTCGGTTAAAACCATGTGAGTCAATGCCGGATTTATCAGCGGTGATAAGTACTTCGGCGCATATTTTTGCATCATATTCCGGTACGCCGACTTTTATAAGAACTTCAGCCATGAAGCGTTCCATGATGTTGAAGTCAACGAAGTGTGTTTTTTGTGGAGTCATGTTTTTTTATTTTGATACGTATTTTTTTGCTATTAGCCATTAGCCATTGACTTGTTGCTTTTGGCCATTAGCTATTGGCTCTTGGCTCGTGGCCATTAGCTATTGGCTCTTGGCTCGTGGCCATTAGCTATTGGCTCTTGGCTCGTGGCCATTGGCTCTTGGCTCTTAGCTCGTGGCCATTGGCTAGTGGCTAGTGGCTAGTGGCTAGTGGCTATTTTTATTGTAGGGCAAAGGTAAAATTTTATTGTTGGAGGTATTGTTTTAAATGTGAATAAAAAAATCATTCAAAAAATAATAATAAGTAAAATTTGTGTAATTTTATGATTGGAAATTATTGCCGTTGTATCCTGTTGCTAAATTTGTAGATACTTATTTAGTTGAATATGTGCACTTTAAGTTGTTAAAATTAAGTAAATGCAATAAAGAACTAAAGTGAAAATATACGTAATACGCTAACACAGGTGTTGTGCTGTATAATATTAAGACTCTAATACATTAACTAAAGGAATTTACTAATAATTAAAAGTTATTGAGATATGGATGAAAAAATTATTTGGAGCATTGGTTTTGTGCTAATAGTCATACTATTATGTGTTTTAAAACCTAACATTGGCCGAATTTTTCTTGGGATTTTTTATTTGATAATGGCAATAGGGATTAATATAGTTAATGCAATTACCAATCCGCAATCTACTATTCAAATGGGAGAGGCTTCACTCCTGAAGTTCTATAGAACAATATTTTCTGAAATTGTATCAAAGGCTCCTGAATTTTTTATCTTAGTTATAGCATTATTTCAGATTACTATGGGATTATTGATTCTTAATAAGCATAAAAAAGTAAAACTTGGACTAATTGGAACATCAATTTTTTTAATTCTTATAACTCCATTTGGTTATATTCAGATACCTTGGTTAGGAATTGCTGCAATACAGCTATATTTGTTGAGAAAGGATTTTGATAAAACTTTTATTGAAATCATTGGCTCAGCTTTTCATAGATAAAAAAGTATTAATTATGCGCCATAACACACACTTGGAAATAACTGGGCAGTAACGTACAACTTGACAATTAATACAACGTTCAAATATTTCAGTGGTTTAACACCAACTGCTACTAAATGCCCAGCTATTCCAAACGCCAATCATTACAAAATATTATGAAAAAATATATATCATTAACTTTAATACTTGCAATCACTTTTTCATGTTCAGATAAAATTGAAAAGGTGAATTTTAATTTTACGATCTCAGAACCATGCATGATTTTAAATTATGAACTTGACAATACAGTTGAAGGTAATTATATTTTAACAGAAGAGTTTCTGGACAATGATTCCAGTTTAATCATCAAAAACTTAAAAAAACTTTCTTTAGATTCTCTTTCAATTGAGAATTGGGTAATTGGTTGGGGTAGCAATAAGCCCTTGTTTGATGCAGGAGTGGAAAATATACGACAAATAAAAAAAATTGATTTTGACAAAAATAAAATATTCCTTGGGAAACTAATAAGAGGAACTGGATTTCCTGAAAAAAAACAGAGAGTTGTTTTATGGAATACAGCTCCTTCAGGCTTTAAAAATCACCTTAAAAAGCCAATAATTAATCCGAAAATATGGCCTCAATTCAGTGGTGAGAGCATAGGTTTTTCATCCATAGAATATGATAGCTTATTAAGAAAGTGGGTAATGATAGTAAATGAGGTTGACATCTCAAAGATTCAGATATACGCGGCTGTTTCAGATGATTTAGTGAACTGGGATGCAGCTAATGAAGGTGCCCCAATTCTGTCTGTTTCTGATTTTAAAAATTGTATTTGGGCAGGAATAGACAAATCAGGAAAAAACAAACAAACTCCATTTGTCTCTGATATTGTTCGAAATAACAATATCTGGTATTTATTTCTGGATGGGTATAGCTCTGACGGGAAAAGGCATATAGGTATGGCAACATCTAAGACCTCTTTAATCGGACCATTCGAGATATCTAAAAATCCCATTTTATCACCAGGTCGAAAAGGTGATTGGAATGATGAATCTGTATTTTATGCGAAAGTAAAAAAATATAAGGATGGATTTATTATGTTTTACGATGGAAGAAATTCTAAAGGCTATGAGAGAGTAGGTATGGCTTTTTCAAATGATTTAACTAGTTGGACTAATTCCGATAATAACCCTGTATTGGATCAGCATTATGGCTGGAGAAGCTCTGTCGGTTGTTCAGAGCCAAATTATATCGAAATAAGAGGCGACAGTATTTTCTTAATGGTAGCAGGTGTTAAGAAATTTAAAATGGGAGCTTGGCACCATTACATAACAAAACGAATGTATTTAGACAAATCAGGGAATGTTGATGATGCTCAATTGGGAGTCTATCTCTCAACTGATGGTGGTAACACTTTCAATCCTCATATAAATAACCCAATTTTTGTAAATGATTATTCTAACAAATACGAAAATGAACACATGGGGGGAAACTTTAAATTAATACAAACTGACACTGCTGAATTTATAATTTATCAAGCAAAATCCTCTTACGAAGGTTTAAAGTATAATATTTTATTAAGAATGCGCAAAAAGAAATAATGTTTTGTAACAGCGTGTATTTGGCAATAGCGGGTGAAGTGGTAAATAGAAAGTATATGCTTCTAAGAAACATTGTGCAAAACGGAAAGTGAAGTGCTTCTAATCCGCTATTGCCACATACGCGTGAACCGTTATTTCGGAAACTTAAAATAAACCATATTTATGGTTATGGTTTTGTTTTTACCGGGATATAAAAAATTGGTCTGGGCAAAGGAAGGCGGGCCAAGGTTGCTGGCTATATTATTTGAAAACCCGTAGCCTTCCGTGGGGATATTCATTTTATTCGTATTCAGGATACCGTTATTATCTTCGTCATGAAATACGGCCACTGCATAAAGGCCTTTGGGTAAGGAGTCGAAAGGAATCATCATACTGAATGCGTTCACAGGGATAATCATTCCTTTGAAAATCGGCCCTTTATTCATAAAGCTGTTCATGTTGTTGAAAATAGCAATATTGATGGTGCCGATTATTTTAGTGATATTCTTAACAAAAATATTCAGTTTACCGTGCAGGGAGTCAAACACAGGAATGCTGTCTTTTATACTAATAATAGGTACAGGCGGGGGAAAAATATTTTCTGTGTTTTGCGGATTGCTGTCGCCGGGCAACACAGGGAAATTCTGACCGTATGACAGGCTTATTGCCATGAACAGAAGAACCGAAAGTGTTATTTTATGTTGCAAAAAAAACATATCAAATAATGCAGATGCAAAATTACAAAATTAAATTGAAATTTTTAAGCCGTCATAAGCAAGGGACACATGCTCAGGTAGTTTTTTTTCTATGTCGCTGTGTTTTCCCATCAGGTGGCTGATATGTGTCAGGTATGCTTTTTTCGGTTGAAGTTCCTCAATCAAAAATAATGCCTGTTCCAGATTATAATGCGAATGATGTGGTTTTATGCGTAATGCGTTGACGGCCAGAACATCAAGCTGCAGTAACTTTTTCTTTTCCCGGATATGGATGTCGCTGGCATCGGTCAGGTAAGCAAAAGAACCGATACGGTATCCGAAAATCTTAAGCATATAATGTTTGGCTTCAACCGGTATGATGTTAATTCCTTTTACGGTAAACGCTTCGTTACGGATATCATGTTGAATGATTTTGGGAACGCCCGGGTATTTGTTTTTGCTGAACACATAATCAAATTCTCTTCTGATGATACGGTTTACCGAAGCCCGTGCATAAACATCCATGGCGCAGTTTTGTATAAAATTGAAAGCCCTGATATCATCGAGGCCGGCAGTATGGTCTTTATGCTCATGGGTAAGGATAACGGCGTCAAGTTTTTTTACTTTTTCGCGCAGCATTTGCTGGCGGAAATCCGGTCCGGTGTCAATAACAAAAGTTACTTCCGATGTTTCAACAAGTAATGATGAGCGCAGGCGTTTGTCGCGGGGGTCATCCGAAAGGCAGGTTTCACAATTGCATGTAATGACAGGAACTCCCTGGGATGTCCCTGTACCGAGAAAAGTAACGTACATTTTTTAAGGGATAATAATTTTGCGGGTGATGGTGTTTTTTTCATTGTTGATTTGCAGCAGATAAATTCCGCCCGGGATGTCTCCTATATCCAAACGGTTAATATTGCCGCAATTTTGCCATTCTTTCAAAATCTTTCCGTTGATGCCGCAAAGTTTGATGCTGCATGTTGATATTTCCGGAAGCAGCACGTTGAGTGTTTCCTTTGCAGGGTTGGGATAAATGCTGATGTTTTCTTCTGCATCATCGCTGATTCCAGAAATAAGTAATTCGGGGTTAAACTTAAAAATCCAGCCGTCAACCATACCGTAATTTGCCGGCACATGGCCATTTGTGGATTCGGAGCAAGTGGCAACGACCATTTCATTGGATGGCGTTAGAAATGAAGAAGAAAGGCAGAACTCATACACCCCGTCCATACCGGTGCCGCCAAAGGGGTAAATGCCTTTAATGTTGAGATCTAAATCATAAATGGCTACAAAAACATCGCTGCTGCCATGATTTCCGGTGAAAATGCCTGCATTGGAAATGCTGACTATGGTAGCCAGCAACAAAGTATCACCATACCTGATGATGTCGGTAAGCATTTCCATGCTGTTCCCCGAAATGAAGACAATTGTGTCATAATCGGTATTGCCGTCAAAACGTACAATGTATCCGGCATGGTTGTCGTTATTGGCATCAAATTCCATTTCCGTTGAATTGGTGAATCCTCCAGCAAATAACAGATTGTCGTTAATGGCAACCAGTGCCAAAGGATAGGTATTGCTGTCGCCCTGAATAATGCGTTCATCCAGTTGATTTCCTGTTGAGCTTAGTTTTAACAGCCATGGGTTGTAATTTCCTGACACTTTGGTTTGCCCGAAAGCAAATATATTTCCGTTGGGAGTTAAAGCCATTTTAAATAAGCCTTCATCGGCAGCGCTTCCAAAACAATGTCCCCAGGACAATGTACCTGTGTTAGAGTACCTCACCACAAACCCGTCTTCCCCCCCATGGTTTTCACTATAAATTCCATTTGTTGAACTGGATTTGCCTGCCACGATGTATCCTTCATCCGGAGGCAGTAAAAGGTCGTAACCGTAATCAGCATCGAAACCGCCGATATTGATTCCGGTACTCAGCAGGGTGTCGGAGCCTAATGTTTTTAGCCAAATATCTGAAGAACCGTTGTAATTTGGAAAATCAGTGGTGCCGAATGAATTGGAGTTGATGAGAAAGGTGTATAGAGTGTCGCTGTTTTGTACCACATCTGTTACATAATCGTCAAAAGTGCCGTCAAGGGTTTTGGAATAAAAAGTTGAACCATCGGCATTTTTTATATAAATCCATGCATCAACACCTCCGTGGTTTGTTGTTATATCGTGATTTGTGGAACGGGTATTTCCCACAAAGGTGTATTTGTTTTCTTTTCCGTAACAACAGTTTTCCAGTATATCCATGTTATTTCCTCCGCAATTGAGTGACCATATCGGACTGAGTTGTGCCTGAGAAAATAATGACAGGACCAAAAAGGATAAGAGGGTGGATAGTTTTTTCATGTTTTATGATTTTTTATGTTTAACAAAAATAGATTTTTTTGTCAATAAAACAATAGATTTTGGTTTGTTAATTCACAGTAGGGTTAAAGCCTTTATTGAATGTGTTGGTATCCGTTATTAACAGAGGCTGCCTCGAAGGTTTAAATTGTTGGCTTTACCTTTGTGATTACCTTAGTGTGTACTTTGTGTTCTTTGTGTTTCAACAATTTATATTTACCACAATGTTAACCTCAAAGCCTGCCTGACAGCGAGGCAGGGACTGCACAAAGGTGCACAAAGTGATTTTGAGACAACCTCTATTAATTATTTCCAAACAACAGGTTTCAGCCCTGAAAAATGAATTTTGAATATTAATTTACACAGGTATGTTTAGTAATTCATAAATTTGCATGATAAAAAAATCAAGATGCAGCATTTTAAAACTATTGACATTTTTTCACTGACCGAAAACGCTTTTGCAATGCTCGACAAGGACTGGATGCTGGTTGCTGCGGGCACAAAAGATAATTACAACATGATGACGGCTTCCTGGGGCGGCTTTGGTGTTTTGTGGAAAAAACCCGTTGCCTTTGTTTTTATACGTCCTCAGCGGCATACATACCAATTTGTTGAAAGCAATGACTATCTTACTTTGTCATTCTTTTCGGAAAAATACCGGGATATTTTGACTTTGCTGGGAACCAAATCCGGAAAAGAGATTAATAAAATGAACATTGAAGGCCTGAGTGTTGTTGAAACTTCTTTGAAGAATATTTCATTTCAGGAATCACGTTTGTTTTTTGAATGCAAAAAGCTTTATCACGATGATATCAAACCTGCACACTTTCTCCTTCCCGAGATTGACAAAAATTATCCCATTAAAGATTATCACCGTATGTATATTTGCGAAATAATAAATGCCTTTAAAGCGGAATAATGGAATTACAAATTATTTTTCAACGCTTGAAAAAAATAATGGATGGCTACGCCCCGCCACTTACCGTAACAACGTCAACAGAAAGCCGTTACGACCTTTGGTCTAAAAAGAAAGTAACATGGCTTGGAAGAAAATATCCCGAATTTTATTTTGGCGGACTTGTTTTAAAGCCAAAGTATGTAGCGTTTTATCTCATGCCGGTTTATATTTTCCCTGAATTACTTGAACAAATGCCGGAACATCTTGAAAAATGCATGACCGGAAAATCATGTTTCCATTTTAAAACTGCGGATGAAAAAATAATTATAGATTTAGAAAATCTGATAAAAAGTAGCTTTGCGATATACAAAAAGAAAGATTTTCTCGTTTCATCTGAATAAAAATAATTTTAATGTTTGAAAAATTAAGAACATATTTTCTGAACAACGAAATAAAAAACAAACTTCCTAAAATTGTAAGGGAAAAGAAACTTACCCATCCTGACTATGCAAAAACTATAGGAATTATTTATACCGTTGGCGAAGAGAACGAATATGTTGCCATAACCAATTTTGTGAGCAGGCTGCAGGCCGGGAAAAAAGAAGTAAGGACCCTGGGCTGGGTAAATTATAAGAACCTTCCACATTATTGCTATCCGCGACTGATGTTCGATTACGTTACTAAGAAAAATATAAACTGGTATCAAAAACCGCTGGGAGAAAAAGTGGTGGATTTTATCAATAAAGATTTTGATATCCTTATGAATATTGATAACTCTGATAATCCCTCACTGGCTTATGCAGCAGCGCTTTCGGCGGCAAAATTAAAAGTTGGTGTTTTTTCCGAAACCAACCGGAAATTTTATGACCTCATGATTTCTCTGGAAGAGAAGCCCGAACCTATAGTTCTGGCGCAGCAGATGCTGGAGCAGATTGCCATGTTGGGAAGCAAACAGGCTGCTGAATAGTATTGTCTTATTCTGAACAACCTTTTTTTTCTTATCTGCGTCTTATTGTTAAATTTTAGCTAAACATAAAGACGAAACGATAAAGTTTCGTAATTTTCGGAAAAATTTCAAATACGTATGAGGACATTTGTAGTTTATATATTCTTGTTGTTTGTAGTGAATTTTCTGTTTGCGCAGCAAGATAATAAAACCCAGATTAAAGATAAGCAGGCACTGCAAATATTGCAACAACACGGGGAAATTGTTATTAAATTTAATGTGGCTACTAAAGCAGAGATTAATAATGACCTAACTCAGATAATGTCCATTGATTATGTAAAAGAATTATCTGATGGTCAAGGGTATGAAGTCCGTGCTTATGCTAATATGAATGAATTTCAGCAGTTTTTAACAAGAAATCTGCCTTATGAAATAGTTAATAAAAGTAGCGCCAAGGCAGTTACTATGGCTACTACCATTGCTGAAATGCTCAATTGGGACAGGTATCCGACATATAGTGTTTACGAACAAATGCTGGCAAATTTTGCCAGCACTTATCCTACTTTATGCGATATTGACACTATTTTGTCACCAACTCCTTCAGGCAATTATAAAATTCTGATTGCTAAAATATCGGATAATGTTAATACAGCTGAAAACGAGCCGCAATTTCTTTATTCTTCGTCAATGCACGGAGATGAAACGACCGGTTATTATTTGATGCTTAGACTAATTAATTACTTACTGACAAACTATGGTTCTATTACTCAGGTGACAAATCTTGTAAATGGCGCCGAGATATGGATATGCCCTTTAGCTAATCCTGACGGTACATATTATGGTTCAAATCCTCCCGGCAGTGAAATTGTTACTTCATTTGGAGGAACACGGAGAGGCAATCAAGCGAATGTTGACCTGAACAGAAATTATCCTGACCCGAGTGCCGGCCAGCATCCGGATAATAACTCATGGCAGCCGGAAACAATAGCATTCATGGCATTTGCCAATGAACATCACTTTAATATGGGTGCAAATTTTCATGGAGGAGCAGAGGTTATGAATTATCCCTGGGATACTTGGGAAACTTCGGATAACCCTAATGCAGACGCAGCGTGGTGGGAGAGGGTATGCACAAATTATGTTACTACTGCAAGAACTGTAAATAGTTCGTATATGTCAAGCTATCCGGATGGTGTAACAGAAGGAGGCGACTGGTATGAGATTACAGGGGGAAGGCAAGACTACATGAATTATTTCAAACAATGCAGGGAGGTAACCATTGAGCTTGATTTTGAAAAAACTACACCCACAGAGAATGTAAATAATATGTGGAATTTAAATTATCAATCGCTTTTAGATTATATCCAGGAATCATTGTATGGCGTTCGTGGTATTATTACGGACTCCTGCAGCGGACAACCTATCCTGGCAAAAGTTTGGGTTAACGGCTATGACCAGGCAAACGACAGCTCGCAGGTTTATTCTGCTTTGCCCGTTGGAAATTATCATAAATACATGATAGCCGGTACATACAGCATAACTTATTCTGCACCCGGCTACACATCCAAAACAATAAATAATGTAGTATTGGCTAACGGGCAGGCTACTTATGAAAATGTTTATTTAGCCCCAACGGCATTGCCTGTAGCCGGTTTTACCGGAACATTAAACGATAGTTGCAGTGGTACGGTGCAATTTACCAATACTTCAATAGCGGCAAGTTCGTATATGTGGTTTTTTGGTGATGGCGCTACTTCTACCGATGTAAATCCAATTCACATTTATGCCGCCAACGGAACGTATACTGTAAAACTTAATGCATTTAACTGTAAAGGAGACGACTCACTGGTGCGAACCGATTATGTGGTTATTGACATGGCTGTTCCGCCTTCTGTTACGGATGGTTACCATTGCGGGCCTGGTATTGTTGAATTATCTGCTTCTGCCAATGGCAGTGTTAAATGGTACGATGCTGCTACGAGCGGTACATTATTAAACACAGGTAACACATACACAACGCCGTTACTAAATAATAGCACTACTTATTATGTGGAAAATGATGAAGTGCCTGCACCTGTTACAGGCGGGATGACATTTGTTGCCAGTGGAGGTAGTGGAACAAGCTCGGGCTCGCATTATCTTATTTTTAATGCCGATGTCCCTTTCACTCTTCAAACGGTAAAAGTCAATAATACTTCAGCAACAACTATTTCCAAAACTATCCGTTTATTGAATGCCTCAGATAATGTTATCAATAACCAGCAAATCACCCTAAGTATTCCTACGGGACCCCAAACTCTCACTCTTAACTTTTCAGTACCTGCTGGCACGAATATGCGTTTGAACTGTACCGAAGGAACTAATCTCTATCGTCATAGTAATGGAGTATCATACCCTTATACGATACCAAGCGTTTTATCAATAACAGGTAGTGATGCAGGAAATGCATACTATTATTACTTCTATGATTGGCAGGTACAACAAACAGGTTGTGTTAGTTTTCGAGTACCTGTTATTGCAAATATTTATGATGAGCCTTATGCTGAATTCAATAACAACATTGTTAATACAACGGTTACATTTACGAACAATTCTACGGGTGCTGCAAATTATTTCTGGGATTTCGGAGATGGCAATACCGGCAACGAAACTAATCCGCAGCACACATACACAGATAGTGGCACATATACGGTGATGCTTGTTGCAATCAATGGCGAATGTTATGATACGGTATATCATGATGTAAGTATTGCCCTGTCAGGCATTGCAGAAAATTGCCTGTCGCAACTGCTTGTGTTGCCTAATCCTGCAAGTGATTTTGTAATTCTTGATTTTGGCCAGCCCATCAATATTCCGGTTGAAATTAACATGTATGATGTTTCGGGGCAACTGATGTATCAGGAAAAGATGAATACCATTGAAAAAACACACGACATAAATATTTCTGCTTTGGCTGACGGGCTTTATATTTTAATGGTCAATACACCTGAACAAACAAAATATTTCAGGGTATCAAAAATACACTAGTTCACATTTGTTTTTTTTACGAACGGCCTGTATTCATCTCTCTTTCCGTTTTTTGTTAATAAATACATACACTATTTATAGATGATATTCCGTTCATATTTATAATTTTGCAGGGTAAAACATTTTCATGCCTCAGACCATACTTATCCTGGATTTTGGTTCGCAATATACCCAGCTTATTGCCCGCAGGGTACGCGAGCTCAATGTGTATTGCGAAATTCATCCGTACAATAAAATGCCTGATATCACTAAAGATATTAAAGGAGTTATTTTGTCCGGCAGTCCTTTTTCTGTGAGGCAGAAAGAAGCTCCGGCACCTATATTAAGCAATATAAAAGGGAAAATTCCTTTGCTGGCGGTTTGTTATGGAGCTCAATACCTGGCACATACAAATGGGGGAGAGGTAGCCCCATCACAGATACGTGAATACGGCAGGGCAAATCTGGATTATATTTCAAAAGAGGACAAACTTTTTTGTGGCTTAACACCCGGCTCACAGGTTTGGATGTCTCATGGAGACACTATATTGAAAATACCTGATAATTTCATTGTTACGGCAAGTACAGCAGAGGTGAAAGTTGCTGCATTTACAGTTGATGGCGAAGAAACCTACGGAATACAGTTTCATCCCGAAGTGTATCATTCTACGGATGGAATGAAATTGCTCAGTAATTTTATTGCAGGTATTTGTGGATGTTCACAGGACTGGACACCCGATTCCTTTGTGGATAGCTCTATCTCTTTGCTTAAGGAACAGCTTCAGAACGACAAGGTAGTACTGGGACTGTCGGGCGGTGTGGATTCTTCTGTGGCGGCGATACTTCTTAACAGGGCGATAGACAGCAACTTGTATTGCATATTTGTGGACAACGGTTTGTTGCGCAAAAATGAATTTGAAAGCGTGCTGGAAAATTATAAAAGTATGGGATTGAATGTTACCGGCGTCAGGGCGGGAGAGAAATTTTTACAGCATCTGAAAGGTGTAGTTGAGCCGGAAATGAAAAGAAAAATTATTGGAAAAACTTTTATTGAAGTATTCGACAGGGAAGCAGCAAAAATACAGGATGTGAAATGGCTGGCACAAGGTACGATATATCCGGATGTTATTGAGTCGGTGTCGGTGAAAGGCCCTTCAGCCACCATAAAATCCCATCACAATGTGGGAGGCTTGCCTGCATTTATGAAACTTCAGGTTGTGGAACCTTTGAAATCGCTTTTTAAAGATGAAGTCAGAAGGGTTGGTAAAACTCTCGGTCTGAGTGAAACGATACTGAGCCGCCACCCTTTTCCGGGCCCGGGGCTTGGAATACGCATTATCAGCGATATCACACATGAAAAGGTACAGATATTGCAGGAAGTGGACTACATTTTTATTGAAGGATTGAAAAACTCAGGTTTATATTCTCAGGTATGGCAGGCAGCAGCCATATTGCTTCCCATACAGTCTGTTGGAGTGATGGGTGACGAACGGACTTATGAAAATGTTGTTGCGCTTCGGGCAGTAACTTCAACCGATGGCATGACAGCCGACTGGGCGTATTTGCCGCATGAGTTTCTGGCAAGGGTTTCCAACGACATAATTAATAAAGTGAAGGGCGTGAACAGGGTCGTGTATGACATCAGTTCCAAGCCTCCTGCAACCATCGAATGGGAATAAATCATGAAAAATTATAAAAATATTACTTTCATAGTACTGATTTTTTTTATATTCGTTAGCTTTGCTGGGGCTCAGGAAATAGTTAAAAGCACCCGGACAGCAATGGTAGGTAATGTGGAATGTTACCTTCATAATGTGGAGCACGGGCAGACCATATACAGCATTTCAAAGGCTTATTCTGTGAATATTGAGGATGTTTATAAAGTGAATCCGGGTTCAAAAAAGGGAATTCAGGCAGGTTCTGTACTATATATTCCCGTAACAAAAAGCAAAGAAGATAAAAATTATATCATCCATCATGTTAAAAAGGGTGAAACGCTATATACGATTTCTTTCAATTATAATGTCAAGGTAGCGGATATATTAGCAGCAAACGAAGGCCTGACAGAGAAAATAAAAGCAGGTCAGGAGATTAAAATTCCAGTTTCTGCTAAACCCAAAGAAGAACCAAAAACATCTTTTTCCGGCAATCATATTGTTAAACAAGGTGAGACATTACTGTCTATAGCCAGGCAATATTTTCTTACCGTGGAAACCTTGAAAAAAAATAATCCGGGCTTAAGTGAAAATATCCAGATAGGCCAACTAATAAAAGTTCCTGTTGTTAGCGCTATCCGGGATACTATTCCCAAAGACACCCTGAAAAATTATGATTGTGGAAAAACCGGCATGCAGGAAACATACCGTATCGCTTTGATGATACCGTTTTATCTTGACCATTCATATAGTATTGATACAGCTGAAAGTAAATCATATGCCTCAACTCATAAGTCGCTGACATTTATCCAATTTTATGAAGGCGTGAAGATTGCGTTTGATAGTATCGGAAAAAGCGGAAGCTCTTTTATGATATATGTTTATGACGTGGCTGAAAACACAGACATGGCAGAATTATTAAAGAATAAGTTGGAACTAAAAAATATGGACCTTGTCATCGGCCCTTTTTTCATGAGTAATTTTGCTGTTGCTGCTGAATGGTGTATGCGCCATCAAATACCCATTGTAAATCCTTTTTCAAAAAAAGAAGATGCCATACAGGATAATACTTCCGCCTTCAAACTGATGCCTTCATACAGTGCACAGGCCGAAAAGGTGCTTTCTTTTATTTCGGCGACTTACCCGGATTGTAATATTACAATCGTGCACCGTAATGCGGACAGTTTGCTTTATAAGGCTTTTATTGAAAGGGCTGAAGCCCTGTCGGGCCAACAGGGAATTTTTACTTACAACATCGTAAATTATAGCAATGCGGGCTATTCTGGACTGGTTAAAACGTTATCTGATAACAAAACAAACATTATCATTACACTTGCCGATGGGGAAGCTTTTGTGGCTTCATACATACGCAGCCTGAACGAGCTTGCTTATAATAATAAAATAGTACTTTTTGGTATGCCCTCATGGGAGCAATATTTCAGCCTTGACCTCGAATATCTCATGAACCTGAACCTGCATATTTTTGGCCATAGCTTTGTGGATTATTCTTCAGCAGCCACGAAAAAATTTATTAAGAAGTTCAGGGAAAAATACCATACAGACCCTGACTATTTTGGGTTTCAGGGATATGATATAATGATGTATTTTGCCGGTGTTATAAAAAAATATGGTAAAGATTTCAGTTTATGCCTCAATAAATACAGCCCCGAACTGCTGGAAACTGGTTTCTCTTTTATCAAATCGGAAAACGGAGGTTTTGAAAATACATCCTGCATGATATACCGCTACGAAAACTACAAAGCCGTAAATGCCATTCAAAACCCAAAAAAAGACATACAACTTCTGGAAAAGAAAAAATAACTTAATTTCTTTATATAATTATTTCCGAGCTGTCGAGAGGGGTGTTGCTTATCATTTCCCTGATGTCGGCAATCATCTTTTTCGCCAGGGATTCTGCTTTGACTAACGAGTTACTTTCACAATATATACGTATGATGGGCTCCGTATTTGACTTTCTCAGGTGAACCCATCCTTCATCAATATCTATCCTGACACCATCGGTAGTATTGATAGGGTATTTCTTATACTTTTCTTTAATACTGTTCAAAATGGCGCTGATATCTTTATCTGTATTAACTTCCACTTTGTTTTTGGAGATAAAATAGTTAGGGTATTTGGCACGAAGCGCAGAACAGGATACTTTTTCCCTGGCAAGGTGAGAAAGAAAAAGCGCTATGCCGACCAAAGCATCTCTCCCGTAATGCAGCTCCGGGTAAATAACACCGCCGTTGCCTTCGCCGCCTATGACCGCCTTTTTCTTTTTCATGACTTCAACCACATTTACTTCTCCAACGGCCGATGTGAAATACTCCTGTTTATATTTCTTGGTGATGTCACGCAATGCTGAAGTTGACGAAAGGTTTGAGACGGTGTTGCCGGGAGTTTTTTTTAATACATAATCAGCCACAGCAACCAGTGTATATTCTTCGCCGAACATCTCTCCGTCTTCACAAACGATGGCCAGCCGGTCAACATCAGGGTCAACAACAAACCCCACATGTGATTTGTTTTTAATGACAGTCAGGGAAAGTTCACCGAGGTTTTCTGGCAAAGGCTCAGGGTTGTGGGGGAATTTCCCGTCAGGTTCGCAGTACAACTCTTGAACTGCATCTACTCCAAGCGCTTTTAGCAGGCGGGGTAACGCAATACTTCCTGTGGAGTTCACACAGTCAATTGTTAGCTTGAAGTTTGCTTTTTTTATGGCGGCAACATCAACAAGAGGAAGATTCAGAATTTTTTGAATATGTATATCAATAAGCGTTTCATTTTTTGAATATTTCCCGATTTTACCTACTTCACAATAAATTAGTTCCTCGTTTTCAGCAATGTTCAGTAACTTTTTCGCTTCTTCATTATTCAGAAATTCTCCTCTGGCATTAAGCAATTTAAGTGCATTCCAGTTTTCCGGATTGTGGCTGGCGGTGATGATGATGCCACCCTGTGCGTGGAGTTCGTTAACGGCTATTTCGGTAGTCGGTGTTGTTGTAAGCCCGATATCAACCACATCAATGCCCATGGACATCAGTGTCCCGCACACCAGATTGTTTATCATTTCGCCGGAAGTACGTGCATCACGGCCAACAACGACTTTACATGGAAATTTCCCCTGCGATATAAAAAAAGCATAAGCCCCGGTGTACTTTACTACATCACAGGGATTAAGCCCCTCGCCTGACTTCCCTCCTATAGTGCCTCTTATTCCGGAAATTGAACGTATCAATGTCATATTTACAAAATTAAAACAGGGACAAAATTAAATATATGTTAATAGAAACTTAGAAATATTCCGATTATTTTATAAAAATTTTCAACAGCTTTTTTTCTTTTTGTTGAAAAAAACATCAATATTTCTGAATAAATTATTAAATTTGTAGAACAAACACAGAAGCAGAGATGTCGGATTATTTTGATGAGCCGGAAAGTTTTGGCGATGTTGAAGATATAGAAGTGTCTTTACTGGTGAACCGTTTTGAAAATATGCTGAAGCATGAGAAACCGGTATTTTTTGATGTTTATGAATTTGTGGATATCATTGATTACTATCTGGAATCTGATAACACCGAAAAATCAAGGCTTGCGTTGCAGTATGCCATTGATTTGCATCCCGCTTCCGATACCCTGAAACTTCGTCAGGCGATGCATTATGCTTATCAAAATGAAAAAGATAAAGCTTTGCACATCCTCAAAAGCATCAACCCCTCATCAGACAAGGAATCCGAGCTGATTTTCACCCGGGCAAATATTTTCAGCCGGCTGAAAATGCATCACAATTCGGTAAGGGAGTTTCAGAAACTGATTCACGTTTGGGACGACCCCTCAGAAATTTACATGAATATTGCCTATGAATATGAAAATTCCGGCGATTACTTGAAAGCTATTCAATGCCTTAAGTCGGCGATAAAAAAAAATATCATCTGCGACAGCATGCTTTACGAATTGGGCTATTGCTTTGAGATGCTGAATAAAAAAGAAGAAGCCATCGATTTTTTTCAAAAATATATTGATAGCAACCCTTATTCCGAAGTGGCATGGTTTAATCTGGCCATAGCATTTAGCAATACGGGACAGTTTGAGAAAGCCATTGAAGCCAATGATTACGCAATTGCCATTGACGACAATTTCGCTTCGGCTTATTACAATAAAGCCTTTGCTTTGAAAGAATTAAAATGTTATAATCAGGCTGCGGAAACCTTCAAAGAATTGATTGCTGTTCAATACCAGGATGCGATGGTATATTATAATATTGGTGAATGTTATGAAAAGGAAGGCAACTGGAATAATGCCATTTTATATTATAACAAAGCCCTTGAACTGGATGAGTTCTTTGCCGAAGCTTGGGCAGGATTGGGATGTGTGTATGAAGAGATAGGAAACAACCCGAAAGCTTTGTTATATACCCAGAAAGCTGTTGAAGTGGAACCCATCAATGATGGATACTGGTATATTCTGGGTGACATACTGATGAAAATGGCTCAATATGAGCAGGCCTTGAAAGCATATTTGAAAGTAGCGGAGCTGATACCTAATCACAATGAAATATGGATTAATATTTCTGAAGCAAAATTCAGTATGGGCGAAACACACTCGGCTATTGAGGTTATCCTCAAAAGCATTAAACAACAACCTGATAACGCATCCTTATGCTATCGTCTTGCTGCCTATCTTGCTTATGCAGGCAGGGACAAAGAGGCAAATGAAGCATACAAACATGCGCTAACCCTTGACCCGGGCAAAAATGAAGAAGTGTTTTTATTTGCACCCGAATTAAGGTATCATCCGGCTTTTTCCTAAAACAGATGATGTAAAAAAAATTGATTTTTTGATTTAAAACACTTAAAAGTATTTTTTAGCCTAATGAGCTTATAAAAATGGCTAAATTTGGCGCAAATTTTAATTATGATTCTGATACAAAAAATTACTCAAACAATTGATACTACCAGAATGCTTGCTGCAGAGACACATTCAGGTATTACTGCATGGATAGCCAACTTTGCTACCAATTTTATTGAGACAACAGGTTATGCTGGCGTGATGATTTTGATGATGCTTGAGAGCATGGTAGCTCCTGTTCCCAGCGAGGCTGTAATGCCATTCGCCGGTTTTGCCATATATGAAGGGACACTCGGATGGGCCGGTGTAATTATTTTTAGCACGCTAGGAAGCATTATCGGTTCGCTGATTGGTTACTGGATGGGAGCTAAAGGAGGGAGGCCGCTTGTGGAAAAATGGGGAAAATATTTGTTACTCGATAAGCATGATCTCGATATAACAGAAAAATGGTTTAACAAACGCGGAGATATTACTGTTTTCGTCTGCCGTTTTATTCCTGTTGTGCGCCATGTAATCTCCATACCAGCAGGCATGGGGAAAATGAATCTGCTACGTTTTTCGATTTACACCATTATTGGCGCAGGCATATGGAATACCATTCTCTCTGTAGCAGGTTATTACCTTAGGGACAACTGGGGAGAGATTATGAAATACAGCCATATCATTGATTATGTGGTTGTGGCATTGCTATTAATTATTGTAATATATTACGGTTACAAACTTCACAAAAACAGGAAGAAATCAAAGTACGCAGAATAGATGCGCACATACGGATTAATTGGCTTCCCCCTCGGACATTCCTTTTCTGCAAAACTTTTCAACGAAAAATTTCTGCATGAAAATATTGAAGATGCGCAGTATAAATTATTCCCATTGAATGATATTGGGCAATTGCTTACCTTAATTGAACAAAATCAAATATCAGGATTTAATATTACTATTCCTTATAAGCAAGCTATCATTCCTTATCTGGACGAAATTGATGCCGAAGCAGCAGCAGCAAGAGCTGTAAACACTGTAAAGATTGAAACCCGAAATAATAAATTTTTTTTGAAGGGATATAACACCGATGTTTACGGTTTTAACAAATTACTTGAAAAGCAGAAACTGCCAAAGCAATACAAAGCGCTTATTTTGGGCACCGGTGGTAGTTCAAAGGCCGTATCGTATGTGCTAAAACAAAAAGAAATTGATTTTAGTTTGGTTTCGCGCACACCAATGTGTGATAAAATATTGTCTTATTCAGGAATAACTGAAAAAATAATTAATGAATATAAACTGATAATTAATACAACTCCCATGGGAATGTTTCCTGATGTGAATGCATTTCCTGACATTCCGTATTCTCTTATTACAAAAAATCATTGCTGCATTGACTTGATTTATAACCCGGAAGAAACAATTTTTTTAAAGAAATGCGCGGCACAGGGTGCTTGGGTGTGTAATGGAATGCCGATGCTGAAAGCACAGGCGGAGGCATCCTGGAAAATTTGGAATGAATAAAAAATAAAAAAAAATTAATAAGGGTTGCTTGAATTCAAATTAATAGTATCTTTGCACTCATAATTCAGGTCTGGTAGTTCAGTTGGTTAGAATACGTGCCTGTCACGCACGGGGTCGCGGGTTCGAGTCCCGTCCAGACCGCAAAAGGAAGCAAAAACAGCTTCCTTTTTTATTTTCTAAAACTCTATCCTGTATGATGCCAGTGGTATCAGCGGAAGGTCGTGGATGTATTCAATTTCGTTGGTATAAACATTATAACGTATGCCGGCCACATTTTTGCGGTCAAGGATGTTTCCCAGTTCCACAGCAAACTCATGTGAACAGCGTCTGGCATTCAGGCGGTAACGCATGCGAATGTCAATTTTTATAAAATCTTTTGTTTTCTTAGTGTAAGCCAGGGAGTCGATATACACTGCCCGGTGTTGCAGGGCCGATTGTTCCTCATCAATAGGAGTATAGCGCTGCCCGCCAACCTCAACGGCTTTGATGCTGAAACACAGTGAGCTGTTTTTCTTTTTGCCGATTTTAAATTCATAGCCTCCCAGCAGGTTGAACGCATAATTGCTGTTGAAGCGCGTATTGCGTTCCATTTTATTGCAGCCGTAATACTTTGAATCGTAAAGGGATGCTGTGAACAGTATGTAGTAACCTCTGCTCAGGAATTTTTCAATGGTAAGCTCTATGCCGTAATTTCTGCCTTTGCCTTTATTTACAAGCTCCTTATTGGCGAAAGCGTCATCGGTGTTGCTGAAATTTATCAGAGACAAGTAAGCAGCTTCCGGCGATACCGGTATGCTTGTCAAGTGCTGATAATACACTTCTGTTTTTGCACGCCACATCTCGGCAAAAAGCCAATCGTAGCTTAGCACGGCATGGTAGCTTTTGGTGAAATCAAGTGATGTGTTTGGATGGGTGGTGTCGCTTCCGGAAGTAACTTCGGAATAATATATCTGAGAAGGTTGTGATTGTCCGTGCAGGCCAAAGCCCAGCGATAAACTATGCAGGTTGTTCACGGCATACTTAAGTGCAAGCCTTGGCTCAAAGCTTAATCGGTTGTTGTTTAAAAGATATAAAGCATGAAATCCCGGTGTGAGCGTAATTTTTTCATTGATATTGTATTTGTATTGCAGATAAGCCTGAAGCAAATTCAGCGAGCCATTGTAATCGTTTACTGTGTATTTGGCAGGAGTTCCGCTATATGAATAATAATAAGTGTTGTCGTCAAAATTTTGGTTGCGGAAGATGATGCCGGCTCTGAAAATATGTTTTGTTGTTATTTTACTGTTGAATAATATGGAAACTATATTTGTTTGTTGTGATGTGGATTTCCTGTTTATTTTATACACTTCATAATCGGAGCCTGTGGAGTCTGTCAAATAATCGGGATTAAAATAGGAAGAGGCGATAATGGTTTTAAAATAGGAATTTTTTCCTGCGGGCATAAACCATGTTAGTGCACCGAAAGCCGAGCGGGAGCCTGAAATATCTCCGAATCGGTCGCCTGCATTATCCCATTGAGAAGAGTCTTTTTCGGGTCGGTAAACTGCCTTGCTGATGCCTCCCACACCGAAAAGCGAAATGTAGCCTTTTTTCAGAGGAAAATTCAGCTTAAAAGAAAGGTCCTGAAAATCGGGCACGGATTCCACGATTTTTATGCCGATAAGGCTGAGCAGCGAAACGGTTGAATAGCGGTACGATGCAAGATACGAGGCCTGTTTCCCTTTGATGAAAGGCCCTTCGGTGCCGAATTCCACGCCGTTGGCGCCAATTTGTGCAATGTATTCGCGTTTTTCGTTATTGCCGTTTCTCAGCTTCAGGTCGAAAACTGCCGAGGTGGCATTGCCGTATTCCGGGGCAAAAGCGCCGCTGGAAAAATCGGAGTTGTCGAGCAGGTTGTTGTTTATCATGCTGATGGCACCTCCCGAGCTGCCAACCTCTGCAAAATGGTTGGGGTTGGGGATTTCCACACCGTCGAGCCGCCACAAAACGCCCATAGGCGAATTGCCGCGCACCACAATGTCGTTGCGTTCGTCGGAAGGCATAGACACACCGGCAAAGTTGGCTGCCATGCGCGAAATATCGCCCCAGGAACCTGCGTATTTGTTGGTTTCTTCCACCGAAAATTGCCGGGTGCTGATGACAGCCATCTCATTGATGGTGTTTTGTTTTTTATTCCCGGCGGTGATGACCACCTCCTTACTGGTATAAATCTTTTCAGTAAGTTCTATGGTAAGTATCATTTCGTGTGCCGAACCGATTTCAATATTTTTTATGTAAAACTCTTCATAGCCAAGAAAGCTTACAGCGAGGCTCTGCCGGCCCACAGCTACGTTTTCGAGGCGGAATTTACCGTTGATATCTGTTGTTGTGCCACGTATGGGGTCGGTGTTCATCAGCACAACGTTGGCTCCCGGCAGGGGCATTTTTGTTTCTTTGTCAACTACAACACCCCTTATCGTTTGTGTGAGGTTTTGGGCAATACAAAAAATAGAAATACCTGAAATGAAGATAAATACTGCCAGCTGCCGCTTCAATTTTAGAGAATTTTTTCAAAGTTAAAAAAATATGTAAAATTTCCTGAATAAATAAAAACTACTTAATTTAGTGGAAAATTAAGATTATGAAAAAAGCAGTTTTGTTTTTGTGCAGTACATTATTTAGTTTAACTGCATGCCAGACTTCCAAATTATCCGTAAACGGCGATACTGAAAAGCAATTCACCGCAACGTACATTAACTATATGGACCATGCCAATGGCCCCAAATATAAAAAGCTTATGGATGGACTTTCGCCTGAATACATTAAGAAAAATGATATAGACAAAGAGAAATACAAAGTGAATAATTACTCGGTATGGGGCTTTAGTATTGACTCGTACGATAACAAAGAAGGTCTTATTGTTACAAAAATATGGGGTGAGGAAAAAAGATGGATGCACCGTCTGACATTTAAAATAGTAAAAGAGAAAGGTAAAATGTATATGATGCCCTCGAAACATAGTGATGCTTATATTGACCCCTGGTATAAGGTTGATACATATATTAAGGAATAATACTTCACAATTTTTCCGCCTTTTTATCATTTAACTTCCTATTCTATGAACAAAAATGCATACAAATTAAAAGGCCTGTTGGCAAAAAATGCTTACGACTGGTGGTGGCATTCGTTTACAGGCAGGGATGCCGAAACAGGAGAGTTAAAACCTTTTTTTATAGAATATTATGTTATTAATCCGGCTTTGTGGAAAGGGAAGAAGGTTTTCGGGCAGTTGAAGGAAAACAGTGCTGGGGATAAACGCCCCTGTTATGCAATGATAAAGGCAGGAAGCTGGGGAAGCGAAAAAGCGCAGATACATAACTTTTTTGATATGGATGCCTGCGAATTCTCATACCAGAAGTTGGATTGCAGGCTGGGGCAAAATATACTTACTGAAAATTTTTTAAAGGGAGAAGTAATTATTACAAAAGAAGAATGCCTGCAGCACCCTGAATATATGACGGATGCCGGCCACATGAAATGGGAACTTCAGGTGAATAAAAAACTTTCCTATGATGTTGGGTATGGTAGCTCAAAGATTTTTTCTTCTTTGGCTGTTTTCAGGATGTTCTGGCATGTACAGGGCATGATGAGTGAATTTCATGGAACTGTTGAATTTAATGGCAGAAAATACATTGTTGAACCGGAAACTTCTTACGGCTATCAGGATAAAAACTGGGGCAGGGATTACACCAACCCATGGATATGGCTTAACTGTAACAATTTTGTGTCTCAAAAAACCGGAGAAAAAGTGACAAGCAGCCTGGATGTAGGCGGGGGCTGCCCTGTTGTTTTAGGCATTCCTCTGAAAAGGAAAATCCTTACGGCGTTTTATTACGAAGGCCGCCTTTATGAATTTAATTTTTCAAAATTCTGGAAGTATTCGAAACAGTATTTTCATGTGTCGGAAGATGAGACCCATATAAACTGGGAAGTCATATCAGAAAGCAGCAACCATCTTCTGGAAATAAAAATGAAATGCAGAAAAGACCTTATGTTGCTTGTTAATTATGAAAACCCGAAAGGGGAGAAGCACCACCGGAAGTTATGGAACGGAGGCCATGCCCAAGGCATGGTAAAGTTTTATAAAAAAGGTAAAAAGCTTGAATTAATAGATGAATTAAGGGCAGAATATGGCGGCTGTGAATACGGCGAATATTAATTTCTGTTAGTTGAGCTGTGGGTCAATGGGATAATTAACCCATTCGAGGTATTCTTTCCCGAGTTTTTTCACTGCGTTTGTCCAAAGGTTTTCAGAAGTATTTTTCAAAAGAAAAGCAGCGCTGGCTTTTGAAACTACCCAGGAATGAATGCGAAGCTCCTCTTCAAGTTGTTTGGGAGCCCAGCCGGAATAACCAATGTAAAAACGGATTTCGTCGGCTTTAAGTTCCCCGTTTTGAATCAGTCGGTTTACAGTATCTATCTTCCCTCCCCAATAAATACCGTTCATAATTTTTATGCTGTTTTCTATAAGGTCATTGCGTGTGTGGATAAAAAAGAGGCTGTCGGTTTTTACCGGGCCGCCGATATACAGTAAGCTGTCAAAATCATCAGGGAATAAGTTTTTCTCATTTTTCATAACATCCGATAGTTTTAATTCGGTAGGCTTGTTGAGTACCAATCCGAAAGTGCCTTCTTCGTTATGTTCTGCGAGCAAAATAATAGATCTCTTGAAATAGAAATCTTTTAAAAAAGGTTCCGAGATAAGAATGGTGCCCTGTGCCGGTTTTATGTTTGAATCCATTTTATTGCCTCTCGGTTAATTTATTTAGCTGGTTTTTTATTTTACGTTTATCTTTGTATTTGCTTTTGTATCATAATCAAAAATAATACCAACACAATTGGCAGCAAGCGGCAATAATACAAAATTTTTTGAACTTCGTAAAAAATACCCTTTTTTTATTTATGAGGACTTTATCTATAATGTTGATGATACAGGCTTGCATATTGTATATCACTTTAATTTAGCTGACAAGTTTAAATTTTCTCCTAAAATTTCTTTTCTTCCCAATAAGGCTGTCAACATCCAAAATATCCCGGTTCCACTGCTGGAGAATTTGATTTTTCATATTGGCATGATAGAAATGATAAGCTACTGGAAAGCAGCTTGCCCGCCCAAAATCATGGTGAAGCCTTTTTATCTCGAAGCCCGGCAGCTACAATGGTGGAAAAATCTGTATTACAAAGGCATGGGCGAGTTTTTTTACCTGAATGGAATCACGACAGATGCTGAATCCTTTGTAAGAATTGAATCATCTCAGAACAGAAAGTTAACAAAAACTGACATTATTACAGAACCTGCCTATCTGGTTCCTGTTGGAGGCGGAAAAGATTCTGCCATAACGCTTGAAATACTGAAAAAAGAAAACTCTGTTACCCCTTTTGTAATTAACCCGAGAAAGGCTATAGACGATTGCATTGCAACTGCCGGCTTCAGCAGCAATGAAAGTGTTACTGTTCTCCGCAGCATCCATCCACAATTGCTTCAGCTTAATAAGCTGGGCTTTTTAAACGGGCATACGCCTTTCTCAGCTTTACTGGCTTTTGTTTCTTTACTGGCTTCCGCACTAAGCGGAAAAAAAAATATTGCACTTTCAAACGAATCGAGTGCCAATGAGTCCACTGTGAAGGGTAGTTTTGTAAACCATCAGTATTCGAAAACTTTTTCATTTGAAAGGGACTTCCGTAGTTATGTGAACGAATACATCACGGGCAGTATTAATTATTTTAGTTTTTTAAGGCCTTTGCATGAAATACAGATTGCTTCCGTTTTTTCATCCATGCCTAAGTATTTCCCGGGCTTTAAAAGTTGCAATGCAGGAAGTAAAAAGGATGAATGGTGTTGCAATTGCCCAAAATGTTTATTTACATACATTATTTTATCTCCTTTTTTGGATGAAGGAGAACTTAAAAAAATATTCGGTGAAAATCTTTTGGATAAAGCATTCATGGAATATTATTTAAATCAGCTTACAGGCAATGAACCCGTGAAACCTTTTGAATGTGTTGGAACCATTGAAGAAGTGAATGTTGCACTTATCATGACTATGAAAAAATATAGCGGGAAGCTGCCTCTTTTGTTACAAGACTATAAAGAAAGCCATGCATATTTCCGTTACAAAGATGTGGCAGCGGAAACACTTATAAAAAAATTGGGGAACGAACATTTTCTTAGCCCAGCTGAGTTAGAAATCTTAAAAAAATATGTTTAATGCTGAACCACCTGAAGACATATTTTAAAGGAAAAAAAATACTTATATTGGGTTTTGGCATTGAAGGAAAATCAACTTTCAGGCTTATCAGAATGTTATTTCCTGAAATGAAAATATGTATCGCCGATGAAAAAGCGTGTATTGAACACTTTGAGATACTAAAAAACGATAAAAATATCCAACTTCAAACAGGAAATAACTATCTGGAAGGCCTGTCTGATTTCGATATTATTATTAAAACTCCTGGCATTTCACCTGAAAAGATCGGTATCACAGACTTTTCAAAGTTCACATCTCATACTGAGTTGTTTTTTCGATTTTTCAGGAATCAGATAATTGGCATTACCGGGACAAAAGGCAAAAGCACTACCTCAAGCCTGATACATCACATAATCAGTTCATGGTCCCCAAACTGCCAGCTGGCAGGAAATATCGGAATTCCTCCTTTCGACCTTATTGATAAAATAAATAAAGACACCCTCATTGTTTACGAATTATCTTCTCATCAGCTTGAGCAGACAAGAATCTCCCCCAAAACGGCTGTATTTCTTAATTTATATGAAGAACATCTCGACCATTACAAATCTTTTGATACATATCAGCAGGCAAAATTTAGCATAACACGATTTCAGGAAGAAGCAGATAATCTCATTTATAATGCTGATGATGAAAGAATAGTTGAATTGTTATATAAAGCAGGGATTAAAAGGAATTTTTGGAGATATTCATTAAAAAATGAAGTTACCAAAGGCTGTTATTTAAAAGAAAAAACTTTAATTTTTAAAGCTGCCGAAAAAGAGATACAGACATACAAAACGGGATTTAATAATTTACCCGGAGTTCACAACCTGCAGAATATTATGGCTGCAATATGTGCAGGGTACATTGCTGAAATTCCTGCAGAAAAAATGATAAATGCAATAAAAGCATTTAAACCTTTGGAACATCGCATGGAATACGCCGGGACATTTAACGACATAATTTTTTATAATGATTCAATTGCTACCATACCTGAAGCTGCTGTTGCCGCCATAAGTACTTTAAAAAATGTAAACACATTGATACTTGGCGGTTACGACAGGGGAGTATCTTATGATCCTTTTGTGGATTATTTAGAAAAAACCAATATAGAAAATGTAATATTAATAGATACTGCCGGAAAACGCTTGCATGAGATATTTCAGAAGAAAAACTACCATTCAAAGAAGATTTTCTATTTTGATGATTTTGAAAATGCAGTGATTACTGCAAAAAAAGTAACAACTCCTCATAAGATATGCCTGTTGTCGCCGGCAGCAGCAAGTTATGGGATGTTCAAAAACTTTGAGGAAAGAGGCACCCTTTTTAAAAAACTCATCAGGCTATAAGCTGTTTATTACAATTTTTTGAGAAAATATTTTTTTGCCATCGGTGATTTTAATAAAATAGATACCAGAAGTGAATTCGGAAACATTTATAGCAGCTGAATTTCCTGATATAGATTCATTCATTACCAGTTGTCCGAAAGTATTATAGACTTCAAGCTTGGTTTCATGCATATCATGATACCTGATATGAAGCATTTCATTGCAAGGGTTGGGATAAACAAGCGGAGAAATTTCGTTCTCATTAATATCAATACTGCTCATACAAAGAGTTAGCTCATGATAATTCTGGATATAATCCGGTGGGCTGCAAAAAGTCATTATCCATATATCTCCGGTGTCGATATTAATTGAAGCCGGGGTTGCATTCATATTTAATGATGAATCCACTTCCGGAATGAGTATGCTCTCATTACAGCCGGAAATTCCTTCAAGATTTGTTTTAACCAGATAAATATTACGATAATTTGTGTCGGCGAAATCGGAATATCCTAGGTTTATCAGAGAATTCCCACGAAAGAGCACATTGTCGTAAAAAACATTTTTTTCATCAGAGCCATACAGGTTGAACCACAAAATGTCGCCGTTTTGAGCATCAATATCTGAAATGAGTGCTTTTGGTTGTGATAAGGAGTCTGTAAAGTATTCGCCGGTAATGTAGATATGTGAAAAGCTTTCATCGGCAGTTATGGAATAAGCGATGTCGTTATAATGATTCCCTATTTTTTTTGCCCATATTACATTTCCAAGCGAATCCGTGTTAAGCACAAAAACGTAGCTGGCATTGCGGAGATTATCGGGTGATGACACCCCGCAGGCATAAATATTTCCGTTTACAGGGTTTTCTATTGCATCATAAATACATCCGTAATTATATGTCATAGCCCATTTCAGCAATCCGTTGTCATCGGTTCGGAGTAATGCGTTTTGTGAGGATATTTTCCCTGCAAGGATAAAACCTCCGAAAGAGGAATGTGCAATTTTTTTTGCATCATCATCATTGGACATGCTTCCGTAAGAGCGTTGCCAGTATTGTTCCCCGTATTTTCCTATTCGCATGAGAAATATATTGGTGCCCTCATGCTTATTTATTTCTCTAAAGCTGTTTGATTGTCCTGTAATCATGAAGTCGTTATCAGGCAGCTCCAATATATAAGAGGGTGAATTAAATAAATTTGTGCCGTAATATTTTATCCAGTTAATTAATCCTTCGCTACTTACATTGAAAACACCAATATCGCTTTCACCAAAACCTCCTGAAAGTATTTCATAAAGCATCACAAAGCCGTTGTCATTCAGTTTTATAATCATGTTTTTTCCGTAAATACCGGGGTCAAGATAATTTTTTACCCAGATAATGTTTCCGTTAGTATCAGTTTTTACAAGACTTCCTGCGCAAAGAATCATAATGGATGAATCATCCGGAAGGCAGAACGACCTGGCTTCTCCCGGAAATCGTATGCCAATAAGTTTTTGAAATGAATTTTGAGAAAATGATAAATAACACTGAAAAATGATAATAAGAAAGGAGAGGGATATTTGTTTCATGGAGGTATAATGTGATAATAAAAAAGTTTTGTTTTTATTTCTCATTATGTAATTTCTCAAGTGCATACATTTCGTCCCTAAGCCGGGCAGCTTCATGAAAATCAAGCGCTTTAACGGCTTTTTCCATAGCGCTTCTGGTTTTCGTAATGGCTTTCTGCAGTTGTGCTTTGTCCATGTATTGTATCACGGGGTCGGCGGCTACATCGGAATGTTCTTTTTCAATGTAAGGTTTTGCCCCGGATTGTTTGCTGTCAGCTACCCGTGTTTGCCCAAGTATTGACTCTTTGGATTTGAAAATCTGAGTGGGTGTTATGTTATGTTCAGTGTTGTATTTCAATTGTTTTTCACGCCTGCGGTTTGTTTCATCTATAGTACGCTGCATGGACTCAGTGATTTTGTCAGCATACATAATCACTTTGCTATTGATGTTCCTGGCGGCACGGCCGGCTGTCTGCGTTAATGAACGCTCTGAACGCAAAAAGCCTTCCTTGTCTGCATCAAGGATGGCAACCAGAGAAACTTCCGGCAGGTCAAGGCCTTCGCGTAAGAGGTTCACTCCGACAAGTACATCAATTTCGCCTGTACGCAGCTCCCTTAGAATTTCAACCCTTTCAATAGTGTCAACCTCCGAATGAATGTATTTACATCTTATATCAAGTTTCTGCATGTACTTGGTGAGCTCTTCAGCCATTTTTTTTGTTAATGTTGTAATCAGTACCCTTTCATTCTGTTTGACGCGCAGGCTGATTTCATGCAAGAGGTCATCAACCTGGTTGATGCTTGGTTTTACTTCTATGATGGGCTCAAGCAAACCTGTGGGCCTGAGCAGTTGTTCAACAACGACACCCTGACATTTCTGAAGTTCATATTCTGCGGGCGTGGCGCTGACAAAAATTATCTGGTTCAACATTTGCTCAAACTCGTCGAATTTCAGCGGACGGTTGTCCATGGCTGATGGCAGCCTAAAGCCATATTCTACTAATGTTTGCTTGCGTGAGCGGTCGCCGCCATACATGGCTCTAACCTGCGGGATGGTTACATGGCTTTCGTCCACAACCATCAAATAATCGTCAGGAAAACAATCAAGCAGGCAAAAAGGCCTGCCGCCGGGTTTGCGCCCGTCGAAATAACGTGAATAATTTTCTATACCTGAACAATAGCCAAGTTCACGCATCATCTCCATGTCGTATGAAACGCGTTCTTCAATACGTTGGGCTTCTATGTGTTTACCCATTTCCTTATAATAAGCCACATGCGCTATCATGTCCGAATGTATTTCTGCAACAGCCTGTTTCATTTTATCCTGAGAGGAAATAAAAAGGTTGGCAGGATATATCGAAATGGAATCGAGTTTTTCAATAAAGCGCCCGTTGACAGGCTCAAAAGTTTCAACAGCTTCTATTTCTTCACCGAAAAAGCAAATCCTGATGCAAAAATCTGCATAAGCAGGAAAAATATCTATAGTGTCACCCCTGACACGGAAATTCCCCCTGCCGAAAGCGATGTCGTTTCGGGAATATAAAATGTTAACCAGTGCCTGGAGAAATTTTTTTATGCTGACTTTTTCACCAACCTGAAGGCGAATGATATTGTTTGCAAAATCTTCGGGGTTGCCTATGCCGTAAATACACGAAACCGAAGATACAACAATTACGTCACGCCTTCCTGACAACAAAGCGGAAGTGGCGCTGAGTCTCAGTTTTTCTATTTCATCATTGATAGAAAGGTCTTTTTCAATATATGTGTTGGTAACCGGTAAATATGCTTCCGGCTGGTAATAATCATAATATGAAATAAAATATTCCACAGCATTTTTTGGAAAAAACTGCCTGAACTCACCAAAAAGCTGTGCGGCTAAAGTTTTATTATGGCTTAACACCAGTGTGGGGCGCTGAACCTGTTGAATCACATTGGCAATGGTAAAAGTTTTTCCAGAGCCGGTAACTCCAAGAAGTATTTGAGCGTCGTCATCACGGAAAATACCTTCAGATAATTCCTTTATGGCCTCTGGTTGGTCGCCGGTTGGGAAAAATTCCGATGTGAGTTCAAATTTCATGGATTATTTTTTTTCCTGGATACAAAGCAACTTATCGGATAATGGTCTGAATAATCCGATTTTTCAACTTTGAAGTTTGCTGCCTGATAATTATATGAAATAAAAATATAGTCAATACGAAATGACGGATAAATCTTACTGTATGTGCTTCCAAGCCCAAAACCGGCTTCCCTGAAAGCATCACTCAGCAAGGCTGTAAATTGATGATATGCAAAAGAAAAAGGTGTGTCGTTGAGGTCCGTACATAACAGAACAGGATAGGGACATTTCTTGATATGCGTTGCCACAATTTCTACTTGTGCAGCCCGCTTGATAAAAGCACGTTTCATAAAACGCAGTATGTGCATGGATTTGTCTTTAATTTCATCGTTATTGCCTTCGGTAGTTCCTGAAGCAATTTTATCGGCAAATTCGATATCGTTGTTGCTTAGATGTAATGATTGGAAATGGGCATTATAAACTCTCAAGGTGTCTTTGCCTTTCAATATATCGGTGAAGATGCAAAAATTGGTTCGCGAATTTTTAAATTTTATTACACCTTTGTTTACTATAGGGAAAGAACTGAAAGTAGCCAGGCCAAACTCATTGGTGTTTCGAGAAACCACTGAATACTCCGCATGAGCATTTTTTGCTTTTAAAAAAGTTATTAGAGTGTCAATGGTCTTAAAATTATTTTTTCTGTCATTAACAAATTCCTGAAAGCATAAAATGTCCGGTTGTTCTTTTTCTAAAAAAGAAAAAATTTCGTTTCGTTTTTCGAAGCTCAGTTGCCAGTTTTTTTTGTAATTATATAAATCAAAATTATGCACATTGTACGACATGATTTTAAAAAAATCTCTTTTTCCTTGTTCTGAAATTCCGGAGTTAAACTGTACAAAAGAGCCGATGTAACTGTATCCTATTAATACAGGCAGTAGAGATACAAGAGTGAGCCTAAGTTTGACAAAAACCCACAAAATGACAAAAGCTATATTGATAAATAAAAAATGGGGGTAAAGAATACCTGCAAAGGATGATGGCCAGAAGTCCTTTGGGTTAATAAATGAAGCGCTGAAGGAAAGAAGAAGCAACAAGACAAAAAGAACATTAATAATCAATAGGATTTTAAAAAAAATGTTCAGTTTTTTTTTTGTTTTTTTAGCCATAATTCTATTTGTTTTTGCTGGCTTTGAACAAATATTCCTTGTCTTCCTTGCTGAGGCTTTCGTACCCCGATTGTTTTATTTTGTCCAGTATGGCATCAATACGTTGTTCGTGTACCTTGCGTTCATAGCGGTATTGATCATCGGTTTTGGGCTTGTTGGTAAAACTTGTTTTGGTTTTGGGTTTTCTGGAAAATAATTTTCTGATAGGGTTAAATAGTTTTCTGGCAATTAAACCTTTTTTTAGTGAGAAAATATAAACGAAGCCAAAAAAAGCGCCACCGAGGTGAGCAATATGACCTCCCGGATTTCCCTGTTCAATACTTAGAAGGTCTAAAATAACAAAAATAATTGCCACCCATTTAAACTTAATTCGTATTGTGAAAAACAGGCGAACAGTATAATTGGGGATGTAAGTTGCTATAGCTATTATGATAGCCATTACAGATGCCGAAGCCCCCAGCGCTACTGAATTTGCCTTATATTCGGCAAAAACAGGAAAGATATTGTACGACACAATGTAAAAAACAGCTCCTGTGAGCCCCCCCAAGAGGTATGTCAGCAAAAGTTTTTTACCGCTCAGGTATTCTGTGAAGATAATCCCTCCAAAATACAACATCAACATGTTAAAGAAAATATGCCAGAGATTTTCATGAAGGAACATATACGTTAGAATTGTCCAAGGCATTTTTAGAAGAAACACCGTATTTGAGTGCACTCCTAACCAGTAGGTAAAAAATGTAATATTATCTATGCCGGTGGCCGGAGAAATTAGGAACAGCTTTAATGTGAGCCTGATGAGCCCGATTACAATGAAAACTGCCACATTGATAATTATCAGCCTTGACAGAATAGTTTTGCTGCCAAAAAAGCGTTTAATTCCGTCGAAAGGAGAGGGAGGGCTTTGGTTGCCATAATTATTTCCTTTAAACCCGAAAGGATTTTGGTAATTATTCATAAGGTTCCTGCTTTTGTCGTTTACCTTTTCTTTTCCAAAACATAAGTAAAACAAATCCAAATAGCATGCCTCCTAAGTGGGCGAAATGTGCAATGTTGTCTCCACTGAAATTTGACAAACCTGAAATGAGTTCCAGCGCCCCGTATAGTATTACAAACCATTTTGCTTTTATAGGTATGGCAAAATAAACATAGATTCTTGTATTGGGGAACATCATTCCGAAAGCAAGCAAAATACCAAACACAGCTCCCGATGCTCCAACAACAACAGGCGCATTCAGCAGGTCGGTTTTATATTGCGTAACAAAATCAACAGAGTAGTTTATGGCTTTGCTTAGGTCTTCATGAACAATAACATTATATTGTGAAATAAAGTTCTTAAGGGGTTTGTCCATATAACCCGAGTTCATAAAAGCATTCAGTTGTTCATGACCCGGGTTGGCAAGGTAAACATTGATAGCATCAAGGACAGGGTTGAGTTGAAAATAAATTACAACGTAATGAGTAATTGCAGCACCAATACCCGTAAAGAAATAGTAAATTAAAAATTTTTTTGGCCCCCAGATATTTTCCAACACATATCCGAACATCCAGAGGGCAAACATGTTGAAAAACAGGTGCATGAAGTTGCCATGCATGAACATATATGTTACAAACTGGTAAGGCGAAAATTTTTCAGCACTGAAATAATGCAGTCCCAGTTTTTCATATAAGTCAATATTGAAAGCAGTGCCAAGGCCCATAGTAGCAAGAAAAAATATTCCATTAATAATCAGGAGGTTTTTTACTACCGGGGGCAGCATACGAAATCCCGTCGGACTGTAACGTTCAAAACTCATGCGTATATAGAAGTAGTTCTATGTGGATTAATTTGCAAAGATACTTGTTTTTTCAGGATATAAAACATGGCTGTAGCTTGTTTATTGTTCAGTTGACAATAAGTTTAAAAATCATTTTCCAGATAAGCATGTTTACATATATGTACAAGAAGAATTAAAAACAATATTTGTTCTCTTCAATAAGTTTCTTCGCTATATTCCTTCGGGCGACCTTAATATTTACAGGCTTTAATGACGACAATGTTTCAACGGCATGCTGAAGTTGCGAAAATTCAGCATCACTGGCAAAAGAAAAAATGGTATCGGCAGCGGATTTCCTGATTTGAGAAGCGGCTTCGTAAAGAAAAACATCCACGATGTCTTTGTAAAGGATTTTTTTATCATCCGCATGCATATCCATAAGTTTTTTGACGCGCAATACAACCGATTCTGCAGCGTAGGTTTGTATCAGCATATCGGCGATATGCATCATGATTTCCTGCTCGGTATTGAATTGTTTCCCGAGCGTTTCATAAGCACGATACATTAACAGCAGGGTGATTTTTTTGAAGTTTTTAATTACTTCGTTAAAGTATTCAAAAAAATCATCCTTTTCTATGGCTTTATTTGAAATATTCCCGATAGCATCAAATATAGCTTTGCTTTCAACAAATATTTTGGAGTCGGCTCTTTTTGCAAATTTCAGCAGCATGTCGGTACAAACCATACGGTTTATCTCGTTGGTGCCTTCAAAAATCCTGTTAATGCGTGAATCGCGGTAGCATCTATCCACAGGCATTTCTGCAGAAAAGCCCATGCCTCCATAGATTTGAACTGCTTCATCAACAATATAATCCAGCACTTCTGAACCAAAAACTTTAAGTATAGCCGCTTCCATGGCGTATTCGCCAATGGCTTCGAGGTATGCCTGAGATTTATCTTTACCGGTGGCTATACCATTTTCAATAGTTTCATCAATATACTTGCTGGTACGGTAAACTGCTGATTCAATAGTAAAAGCTTTTATGACTTGATTGGCAAGTTTGTATTGTATCGCTCCGAAAGATGAAATCAGTGAGCCAAACTGTTTGCGTTCATTGGCATAATTCACGGAATAATTGATGGTATTACGGCAGGCGCCAAGGACATTGGCTCCAAGCTTTATACGACCGATATGAAGAATGTTCAGGGCAATGCGAAAACCTTCGCCGCGTTTACCTAATAAATTTTCTACCGGGACCTGACAGTCGTTGAAAAAAATCTGCACCGTTGATGAGCCTTTTATGCCCATTTTTTTCTCTTCCGCACCAAAACTGATTCCAGGGAAGTTGCGTTCCACAATAAATGCGCTTAAAATGCGGTCGTCATCAATCTTGGCAAAAACCGTGAACACATCGGCAAAACCACCATTGGTAATCCACATTTTCTGGCCATTTAAAGTATAATGTTTACCATCGGCAGAAAGCACGGCTTTTGTTTTTCCGGAGTTGGCATCCGAGCCGGCATTGGGTTCAGTAAGGCAATATGCCCCTGCCATTTCTCCGGTTGCAAGTTTTGGAAGGTATTTTTGTTTTTGTTCTTCGGTGCCATAATATAAAATTGGAAGACTACCAATGCCTGTGTGGGCAGAATATGCCACGGCAAAAGAAAAACCGGCGCCAAATCGGTCGCTGGTGAGCATCGAAGTGGTAAAAGATTGTCCGAAACCCATATATTCTTCAGGCAACGATATGCCCAGCAACCCCATTTCTCCGCTCTTATTAAGCAGTTCACGCATCATTCCCGCTTTGTTTGCGTCAATTTCGTCTAATAAAGGAAAAATCTCTTTTTTTAGAAAATCATCACAGGTGCCGGAAATCATTTTTTGTTCTTCACTCAATTCTTCAGGGATAAAAATATCCTCAACGTCTCTGGTAAGAAATTCACCGCCTTTAAGGTAATTAGGATTATTGCTCATGTTATTCAGGTATTATAGGTTCATAATAGTTTTGCAAAGTTAATACTTTTGGATAAGATTTTTGATTTTGATTGTTGAGCACATATTAACATTATTTTCCCTGTAAATAAAAAAATAGTATTTTTGAAACCGTATTTAAAAATATATGAAAAAATATTTAATCATTTTTGCCAACCTTTTTATTGTTTCTGTTTTTGCCTATTCTCAGGAAATGGATGCAGATACAAACTATTGGGGTGTAAGCATATACGGCTCTGTTGATTACAACACACAGTTTATAAAGGGAAGCACTATTGATCCTATGGTGGGTGTAGATTCCATGAAAAAAATTGATTTGCCTCGTTGCGGATATACTCTGGGCTTTTCTGTAAATCGCCCCGTTTATAAAATATTATCTTTGGAATTTGGTATTTTTATACACAGTCAGGGATACAGAACAGGCACTTTGCCCGACACTATTTGGAATTACAGAGATTCGATATTAAGCATCACAGATTATCACAAATCATACAGATATTATTCATTAAACATTCCTGTTCTTTTAAAAGTGGATATCGTTCGTTCCAAAAAAGTTACTTTTGGGATAGGCGTTGGTGTAGCCCCAGTATTTTCTTTAGGCAAGCAGCAGGTATCATTTTTTGAAGACCACAAAGAAATTGTACATGAAAAAACAGGAAGGGATATTGATATTCAGGCATTGGGATGTTTGTTTGTTTCAGTGCCGCTTACTGATAAATTATCACTGACACTGGAACCAACTTTCCGTTACAATATTTTATCTTATAAAGACAGCTATTATCAGGGTATAACACGTAACATGCTGTCGGCTGGGTTAGGAATTTATCTGACTTACAAAGTTACCGATAAAGCCATGTACGACTATTATTATAAGAAGATTTATAACGTCAAAAACCCCATGCCTCAATTCTGACAACTGCTTTTGGTTAAATCCGGCTTATGCAAAGTAAAATACAGATAAAAAACCGCCGGGCATCTTTTGAATATTTTTTACTGGAACAACTGAATGCCGGAATTGTGCTTACAGGTACGGAGATAAAATCATTGCGTGAAGGTAAGGCAAGCATCAATGATGCATATTGTTCCTTTAAGGATAATGAATTGTTTATTCTCAATATGCACATTGCAGAATATTCTTACGGAACTTATTCAAACCATGAACCCAAAAGGGAACGCAAACTGCTGCTGAACAAAAAAGAAATAAAAAAATGGTTGGGAAAAGTACGCGAAAAAGGCTTCACCATTGTGCCTGTGATGGTCTTTATTAATGAAAAAGGCCTGGCAAAAATTACCATCGCACTTGCTAAAGGAAAACACTCATACGACAAAAGGGAATCTTTGAAAGAAAAAGATTTGAAAAGGGAAATAAACCAGAAAGAATGATTTTTATAAATCACTAAACTCCAGAACTTCATAAATTGTGAATGTATTAAAATAATGTATTTTTTGCTTTATTAATAATGTCATTTTTTGACGCTTACCCTCAAAACATCCTTGATTATTTCCAGATGATTCCGGATAGATCTGTGACAGGGATATTAAGAAAAGACAGGGCTAAAATTGTTGCCGTTTCTAAAGACAATAAAAGCTATGAAGATGCCTCAAAAGACATGAGCGAGCTTGACATCATGTATTCTTTTGAAATGGTAGATGTCAGTAACGGATATTTAAAAATGGTAGGAGCAATGGAAGGTCATCTGAAGATGTGTTACTGGAACCTTAAGAATGGGTATAAAATGATATCTGTTTATCAGGAAGGCTGTGACCCCGAATGTGAAGTGGCCGGTTTTGATTTTTATATTTTTGACGGAGATATGTATAAGAATGTGCCTTACGAAGAAATAATCCCTGATATTTATAACGATTTCTTTTTAACAGATACAAATTCTTCGAGAACTGTTCAAGTAATAAAGGCCGAAATGGGAAAAAAGAATATTTCCGCTACACTTCTTTTTGATTTACCGCAAAAGGGAAAAGATATTATTGCAAAATGGGGAAATTCTGAAGACAATCAGGTTTATAAAGAGTTTGCTGTAGGGAATCGCATGCTACTGAAATGGAATGATGGAAAATTTGAAAAGGCGAAATATTTTGGAGTGAATAATTAAAATCAGCGACAGTCCTTTCCTTCACACTCGTCATCTTTATTTAAATATTCTGCGTTTTCATCATCATCTTCTTCTTCATCCCAGTGATACTGTTCACGCTGCATACCTTTTTTACGGTAAAAAAATGCCATAACTATTCCTGCAAGGCCTCCCATCAGGTGTGATTCCCATGAGATATTTCGCTTTGGAAAAAAGTCGGGGAAAATACCCCAAAACAAGCCCCCGTAAAGAAACACTATCAACAGCGAGATAGCCATTAGTCTGGCGTTACGCCTTATGATGCCGCTGAAGAGCAAAAAAGACACATAGCCGTAAACCAGGCCGCTGGCGCCAATGTGAAACGTGCCGCTTTGTGCAAATGACCATACCCAAATACCTGTAAAAAGCCAAACCAGAAAGAAAATATGATAAAATATCTCTTTATAAAAATAATTCGCAATGCTTAAACTCACAAACATGGGAACCGTATTGGCTATCAGGTGCTTAAAATCCGCATGAATGTAGGGAGCTGTAACAATACCTATCAGTCCGTGGAGAGAATGAGGCGAAATGCCAAGAGTCCCAAAATCCGAATGGGTAAATACTTCAATGATTTTTACCACCCACATTATTAAAATAACAAGCGCGGGGAAAAGACAGCTATATATTATTTTTCGGAAATCTTTATTCATAATAAAAAAAGCTTACTTTTTTAGTAACAATTTTATAAAATTAATGTCTATAACTTAAAAATAAAATACTTACAGAATATTTATAAAATTGAAACGTTAAAATTAATACTGCATTTATTACTTTTGCAAATTCACTAAAAATAAAAAATTTTTTTATGATGATTCCAACAACCAGAAACTTTTTTTTATTGCTTCTTTTTCATTTTGTTTTTTTCTCTCTTGGGTTTTCACAAAAAAGCGACCCGAAAAAAACGGACCAGAAGTTGAATACTGCTTTCCAATTTATACGTTTGTCATATGTGGATACCGTTGACGAAGAAAAACTGACAGAAGCTGCCATTATTGCCATGTTGAAAGAGCTTGACCCGCATTCGGTATATATGACCAAAGAAGAGATTGATAAAGCCAATGAACCCCTGATAGGTAATTTTGAAGGAATAGGAGTGCAATTCAACATCATTAAAGATACCATTGTTGTTGTAACACCCACTCCCGACGGGCCGTCAGAAAAAGTGGGCGTCATGTCGGGTGATAAAATAGTGCAGATTGACGGAGAAGATGCTGTAGGGAAAAAAATTAATACCGATTATGTTGTTAAGAAACTCAGAGGTCCCAAAGGAAGTTCTGTCAAGGTTAGTATATACCGCAAAGGGCTTAGCGGGTTGATGGAACGCACCATTATAAGAGATAAAATCCCTATCACCAGTTTGGATGTTGCTTACATGGTTAACAAAGAAACGGGGTACATACGCCTTAATAAGTTTTCGCAAAGCACCATGTCGGAGTTTTCTGCTGCTTTGAAAGGATTAAAAAAGCTGGGGCTTAAAAACCTCATCCTTGACCTGAGAGATAACTCAGGCGGATACCTGAACACTGCCATAGAACTTTCTGATGAGTTTCTTGCGAAAGATAATATGATAGTTTATACCGAAGGAAAAGCTTCGCCCCGACAGGTTAGTTATGCTACTTCTAAAGGAGAATTTGAAAAAGGGCGTTTGATAGTTCTGATTAATGAAGGCTCTGCATCGGCCAGCGAAATAGTTACCGGCGCCGTGCAGGATTTGGACCGCGGTCTCGTTATCGGCAGGCGTTCTTTTGGGAAAGGTTTGGTGCAACGGCCTTATACACTACCCGACGGTTCGGTAATACGACTTACTACGGCACATTATTATACTCCTTCGGGGCGTTGTGTGCAAAAACCTTATAATGAAGGCGTGGAAAAATATTATAAAGACCTTTCCGAAAGGTTTAAACATGGCGAGTATATTCATGCTGACAGCATAAAATTTCCCGATTCCCTGAAATATTACACCCCCAACAAACGTGTTGTATATGGCGGCGGCGGCATTATGCCCGACCTTTTTGTACCTCTTGACACTTCCTACTACTCAACTTATTATTCAGAGCTTTTGCGCAAAGGCATTATTAACCAGTATGTGATAAAATACCTTGAAACAAACCGTGAAAAAATTAAAGCATTATACCCGAGTGTTGAAGAGTTTCTTAAAGGATATAACATTGATGAAAACTTTATGGGAAAATTTTTTGAATTTGCCGCCGGAGAAGGCATTGAAAAAGATGAAGAAGGGTATAAAACTTCTGAGGTATATATGAAGAATTTTTTCAAGGCATGGATAGCCCGCAACTTATGGGATTATGCTGCCTATTGGCGCGTCAGCAATGAAAACGATGAAGTATTCTTAAACGCTGTGAAAGCCATACAGGATAAAGATTTGTTTAAAAAGAATAATATTTCTTTATAGGAAAGCCTAAGAAAAGCAGAATTAATTCTTAGTCCCGATAGGGAGAAATTATTGTAAAAAAAAAGTATCATTTTTTATTTTTCAAAAATAGTTAGTTACATTATTTTGCCATTAAAATTATTATTCCTACCTTTGCACTCCATTTTTGGAAAAAAAATTATTAATTATTAAATAGTTAAGGAAATGACAAAACATTATGAAACCGTTTTCATTTTAACTCCCGTTTTATCTGATGACCAGGTAAAGGAAGCGGTAAAGAAATTTCTCGATTTCCTCAAAGAGCGGAAAGCGGAAATTATCGTCTCGGAGAACTGGGGGCTGCGCAAGCTGGCATACCCCATACAAAAAAAATCCTCGGGTTTTTACCACCTGATTGAGTTTAATGGCGACACCGAAATTATTGCCGAGCTGGAAGTAACCTTCAAACGTGATGAACGCATCATCCGTTATCTTACCGTAGCTCTAGACAAGCACGCCGTGGCCTATAAAGAGCGCAAACGGGCTGAAAAACAAAAAAAGGAAAAAGAATCTGTATAATGTAAAACCCTAAAACGAGAAAAACATGGCACAAAACGACAGCGAAATAAGATATTTAACCCCGATAAATGTCGATGTTAAAAAGAAAAAATATTGCCGCTTCAAAAAACACGGCATAAAATTTATTGATTACAAAGATGCTGACTTCCTGCTGAAATTCATCAACGAGCAGGGCAAGATTTTGCCGCGCCGCCTCACAGGCACATCATTAAAATACCAGCGTAAACTTGCAAGAGCTATCAAAAGGGCACGCCACCTTGCATTATTGCCTTATGTCGGAGATTTATTAAAATAAGGAGGGAAGAAACATGAAAGTGATATTAAAACAAGACGTTGCCAACTTAGGCTATGCCAACGAAGTGGTAAAAGTTAAAAACGGCTACGCCCGTAATTACCTCATCCCTAAAGGCTTTGCAATAATGCTTACTACCTCAACAGAGAAAGAACATGCCGAAATGATGAAGCAGAAAGCTTTTAAAGAAGAAAAACTGAGAAAAGAAGCCGAAACCCTTGCCAGAGCGCTCGAAAACGTTACCGTGAAAATAGGGGCAAAAGCAGGCAGCACAGGAAAGATATTTGGTTCTGTTAATGCCATCCAGATTGCTGAAGCTATCAAGAGCCAGTTTAATTATGATATTGACCGTAAAAAAATACAGCTCGACGGCGAAAATGTGAAAGAACTCGGAGCATACACCGCCAAAGTTGGTATTTACAAAGACATCAAAGTGGATGTAAAATTTGAAGTTGTTGCCGAATAAATGAATTTTTTATATAAAATTAAAATCCCGGGAAAGTTCCGGGATTTTTTATTTTTGTAAAGATGATGTTATCAAAAAGTACCATAAAATTCCTGACTTCCCTTGCTGTTAAAAAATATCGCAAGCAACAGGCTTGTTTTATTGCCGAAGGCCCTAAGATAACAGAAGAGCTCTTGGGCAGCAGTATTCGTGTGTTGCATATTTTTGCCGTTTCTGAATGGATTAAAAAAAATAAGCTTATCATACCACCAACAAACAAGGTGGTCGAAATAAATGAAGCCGAACTGCTTAAAATCAGCCAGCTTGACACTCCCTGCCAGGTGCTTGCCGTAGCTGAGATACAAGAAAAGCATTTTGATGTTTCGCTGGCAGAGAAAACGCTGATACTCACTCTTGATGACATTAGAGACCCCGGAAATCTTGGCACCATCATACGCATTGCCGACTGGTTTGGGTTTAAGCATGTGCTGTGTTCCGAAAAATGCGTTGATATTTATAATCCTAAGGCGGTTCAGGCAACCATGGGTTCTATTGCCCGTGTAGATGTTTATTATGAAAATCTGCAAAGCATATTTATGGAAAATAATAAGCGGCAAAAAGTTTATGGGGCTTTTCTTGACGGTGAAAACATTTATGAGGCAAGCCTGGAAAATAATGGATATCTTGTCATTGGCAATGAATCCTCAGGTATTTCAAACGAAATCGCCGTACATATTTCCAGGCGTTTATTTATTCCATCAGGAACAAGGGAGGGCAGGAAAGCAGAATCGCTGAACGCTTCTATGGCAGCGGCTGTCATCTGTTCGGAGTTTTTACGCAGGTCGTTATTAAATTCTAAAACTAAAAAATGAAATATTATATCATCGCCGGGGAAGCTTCGGGCGACCTGCATGCGTCCAACCTCATGCGTGAGCTACAGAAGAAAGATAAAAATGCCGTGTTCCGCTGCTGGGGAGGCGACATGATGAAAGCTCAGGGCGGCGAGATAGTGAAGCATATCAGCGAAATTTCTTTTATGGGTTTCGCCGAAGTATTGTTAAATCTCAGAACGATACTACGCAACCTTAGCTTCTGCAAATCAGATATCAGCAAATTCAGCCCTGATGCGCTCATACTGGTTGATTACCCCGGTTTTAACATGAAGATTGCTGCTTTTGCTCATCAGAAAGGCTATAAAGTGTTCTATTATATTTCGCCGCAGATATGGGCATGGAAACAGTCACGGGTTTTCAAAATCAGGAAGCATGTTGACAAAATGCTGGTGATACTTCCGTTTGAAAAGGATTTTTACAAAAAATTCGGTGTGGATGTTGAATTTGTCGGCCACCCTTTGCTCGATGCTGTTGAAAATTATAAAAATAGCAGCCTTACCCGTAATTTCAGGGAAGAACATAGCCTTGACGAAAGGCCTTTGGTGGCACTGCTTCCCGGGAGCCGTAAACAGGAAATCTCGCGCATGCTTCAACTTATGATAGCCATCGGTGAAAAGTTTAAAGATGTACAGTTTGTCATCGCGGGTGCGCCTTCTGTTCACAAAGAATTTTATAACCGTTTTCTCAGCAATACAGATACAAAAATTGTTTACGGAAGCACCTATGATTTGTTGTTAACTTCCGTTGCGGCTTTAGTAACTTCCGGCACGGCTACTTTAGAGGCAGCTCTGCTGGATGTGCCACAGGTTGTATGTTACAAAGGTTCCTGGTTTTCATACGTGATAGCCAGAATGGTCATTAAGGTGAAATATATTTCGCTGGTAAACCTTATCATGAATAAAAAAGTTGTTGCCGAATTGATACAGATGAACCTTACACAAGAAACCCTGGAGAAGGAGTTTGTTAAAATAGTATATGATGCAGGCACAAGTGCACAAATAAAAGAAGATTATGCCATGCTCCGAAAAGCGCTTGGTGATTCGGGAGCTTCAGAGAATGCTGCTAAAGTTATATCTTCTTACCTTCTGGGAGTTTAGCGGAAACAAAACTTTCTAAATATTTGTATTCGGGAGTAAACTCTCCATTATGCAATATCATTCCCTTTTTTATAGCCCTGGGGAGGTCAATATCTTCAAAGGTCATATTATAATCTGCATTGGCAATAGGTTTAATAAAGTTAAAAAGCATATCGCCAAAAGAATAAGAAGCGTCGCGCGGCAGTTCGCTGGGAAGTATAGACACGGCCATGTCAAGGATGCCTTCACCTTTAAAGCCCATTTTGTATGTATCAGTGCCGGGGTTGTAAACAAAAATAGGGTCTTCAATGTGTGTGCCGTCGTGTGTGCATTCAATTGAACCGTCGGGGTCGCAGGTTATATCGCCTATTACAGTGAGTTTGGGCTGCCCTTTTGAAAAAAGTTTTTTGAGGTATTCTTTGGTTACAATGCGGGGATACCTGTTATCCCAGTACATACAGTTCATAAGTATTGACATGTGTGGGACGTACTGTTCAAATTTGCTTTTATAATTCTGAGGATTAGCGTACAAGTCGTGAAGGTCGAAATCCTTTCCTTCTTTATGCTCGTAAATATCTTCTTCACTGAATACAACTTTGTAAATAATATTATTTGGCAGGTTATGCCTGTTTTTAAGTGAGAGGAGTTTTTCAGGGGAAATTTCCTTTACCGGCAGCAAACCGAGTATCTCCTGAGCTCCATTGGAAACATTGCCGTATCCTGTGAAGCCAACAACAAAAGGTTTCAGACCTTCAGTGAGTCCGTCTTCTGAAATTCTCTGGCCTATTGAAGAAATAATATCTTTTGCTTCTTTCAGCGAGGAATAAAGATGCGACTGTTTTATTCGTATCAGTTTATTGTCTGTGCCAAGTTCTTTAAGTCTTAATCCGCAAGCCCATAAACTGTTTATCATTCCTGCAAGGCCGGCATATCTGCCAAAGAAAATAAGGCGCTTCCCCTGCTCGTCAATTATTTTTTCATAATCAATGAGGTTGCATTTCAGCTCTTTCATTTTTCGAAGCATAGGCATATTGTATGGCTGCCCTTTGATGACATGAGAAAAGAATACATAGGTTTTTTCAGGCTCGAAAAAATTTTCGGGTATTTCTTTTATCCCCAAAATGATATCACATTTTTTTAAGTCTTTTGCGATTTTCGCACCTGCTTTGATATATTCATTGTCCGAAAAAATGCGTCTTTCAGAGGTTTGAACAATAAAATCAAGCTTGTGATGTTGTATCAGGCGTTCTATATGCTTAGGTGTGAGTGGTGTGCGTCGTTCCATAAGGTATTTGTCTTCGTGCCTGATGCCTATAAATTTACTCATAAATATTTTTTTTCTGCAAACTTAAAAAAATAAAACTGAAACAAAAAGTTTCTGATAAAAACACTTTTTTATTTAAAGTAATGTTACCTATAAAAAAACTCATTGCTCTGAAATTTTTGTTAATTTTACAAAATATTTTTGTTTTTTTAATAATTAAAACATTTTTTTAACGACAAAAATTATGAAAAAAAGCAGTCTAAAAAAAAGGCTGATAATACGTGAAGGCTATCATTTGATGCGTCAGCATGGATATCAGGGTGCTAGTGTTGATGAAATTGTTAAAAATCTGGAAATTCCCAAAGGTTCATTTTATTATTATTTTAAAAATAAAGAAGATTTTGCACTTGAAGTACTTGAGTATTACATTAATATTGTTGAAAAAAGAATAGAAAGAATACTGACAGACCCTGACATTTCACCTAAGCAGCGTATTATTAAGCTTTATTCCGATAATATTGATAATTATACAAATTTAGGCGGAACAATATATGGGAATTTTGCTGCAACCCTGATGTTAGAACTTGGCGAGAAAAACCAGCAGATAAGCGAAGTTGTAATGAAGTTTTATGAAAACATTAAATCATTACATATCATTTGTCTCAATCAAGCTCGTAAAGCAGGAGAAATTGACCGTAATGCCGATATCGAGAAAATTACAAAGCTGATTGTGTTCTCATGGGAAGGGGCAGTTCTTAGAGCCAATACTTTAAAAAATATAAAGTCCCTTTTTGTTTTCAGAGAGCTGGTAAGGGATTTTTTACTGAAATAGTATAACTTCACAGAAAAATTTTTTAGAAGTATTTGGCACATATATTGCTTTACCAAGAAAATAAATATTAAAAAAAATTAATAAAATTAGAAATTATGAAAAGACTACTTACAATTTGCATGCTTATTACTGCATTTACATTTGAAATGTATGCGCAGTCGAGTGTCGGCGTTTTTAATCAGGAAGGCGAAAGGTTTTGGGTGATAATCAGTGGTATAAAACAAAACGATACCCCCCAGACCAATGTTAAAATCACCGGCTTAACTGAACCTAACTACAAGATAAAGGTGATTTTTGAAAACAGCAGCCTGCCAGCGATTGACAAAATGATTTTCACCCGCGACGTAGATGGAAATTATTTAAGCACTAGTTATGAAGTTGCCAAAGATAAAAAGGGAGAATACAAACTGAAACTCAGCAGTTATGCTGAAGTGCCTGCAACTAACAACAATACACAATATTCAACTCCCCTTGTGTTAGTTGAAAAACCGGCAGCGAATACCAATCAGGTTACAACAAATCAAACAACAACAACTGTAGTAACAGGAAACACCAACAATGCCGGTGATGGGGGCTCCGTAAGTATTAATGCTGTTGACCCGGTTACCGGTGAAGTTATCAGTGTCAATATGTCGGTTGCAGGCGGTGTTGCCGGGACGGGCGGTGCTGTTACAACTACTACGACTTCAACAACAACTACTACGACAAATAATGTACAAACAAATACACAGATTCAGGAGCATTACGTTATGCCCGGATACAGCGGCCCTGTCGGTTGCCCATGGCCTATGTCGGAACAGGATTTTCAGTCGGCTAAAATGTCCATATCTTCAAAGTCTTTCGAAGACAGCAAACTAACCATGGCGAAGCAGGTACTTACTTCAAATTGCATGCTTTGTTCTCAGGTCAGAGACTTGATGAATTTGTTTTCTTTCGAGGCTACAAAACTTGATTTTGCAAAATTTGCTTTCAGCCGTGTTTTTGACCAGGGAAATTATTACAAACTTAATGATGCCTTTACATTTGAAAGTTCTATTGATGAGTTGAATGATTATATTAACGGGCGTTAAGCATATTTTCTTATTCATTGAGCCGGACTAAATTGTTCGGCTTTTTTATTTCTGTTTACTAATAAAAATTATTTATTATACCTTTGCACGCTGAATTACAATTTAACATTTAAACATTTATAACAAATACATTTACAGGAGGAAATATTAATGGTAACAAAAAACAAAAAGTATGTTTATTATTTTGGTGGCAAGAAAGCAGAAGGCAAAGCTGATATGAAAAACCTGCTGGGCGGCAAAGGTGCCAACCTTGCAGAAATGGTTAACCTGGGCTTGCCCGTACCTGCCGGATTTACTATCACAACAGAGTGTTGTACTGCATATTATGAAAATAATTGTCAGTTGCCAAAATCATTGTATGATGAAGTATGGGCTGATATGAAAAAGGTGGAAACTGAAATGGGAATGAAATACGGCGACCCTAAAAAACCGCTGTTGGTTTCATGCCGCTCAGGTGCCAGAAAATCCATGCCCGGAATGATGGATACAGTTCTTAATGTCGGACTGTGCACGGCCACCATTCCAGGATTGATTGAAAAAACAAAAAATCCTCGTTTTGTATGGGATTCATACAGGAGGCTTATCATGATGTACGCCGATGTTGTTATGGACAAAGCAGAAGGACTTGATTTGAATATTCGCAAGAAACTCGATGATATTCTGGATGAATACAAAAAAAGAAAGAATGTAAAACAGGATACTGAACTGAATGCTGATGACCTGAAATCTCTTGCCGGTGAGTTCAAGAAGGTCATTAAGAAAGAGATCGGAAAAGAATTTCCCGATGATGCCAAAGAACAATTATTTGGCGGGATCAAAGCAGTTTTCAAAAGCTGGAATGGCAAAAAAGCAGTTTCTTATCGCCGCATCGAAGGTATCCCCGATACATGGGGTACTGCTGTCAATGTTCAGGCAATGGTATTTGGCAATATGGGTGATACTTCTGCTACGGGTGTTGCATTTACTCGTAACCCCGCAACCGGCGAAAACCTCTTTTACGGTGAATGGCTTATCAACGCCCAGGGCGAAGATGTAGTTGCCGGCATCCGTACTCCCAATCCTCTGAATGACGATACCAAGAACGAACAGAATAAACACCTGCATAGCATGCAGGAACAAATGCCCTATACATATAAAGATTTATGCCGCATCCGAGGGATACTTGAAAAGAATTTCAGGGACATGCTTGATATTGAATTTACTATACAGGAAAGCAAATTATATATGCTGCAATGCAGAGTTGGCAAGCGTACAGGCACAGCTGCCCTGAATATGGCCATGGATATGCTGAAAGAAAAACTTATTGATGAGAAAACAGCAGTGATGCGTGTTGACCCGGCCCAGCTCGATGAACTCCTTCATCCGATATGTGACCCGGCTGAAGAGAAGAAAGTTTCAGTGCTGGTAAAAGGCTTACCTGCCGGTCCCGGCGCCGCTGTCGGACAACTGGTGTTTACCGCCGAAGATGCCGTAGCATGGCAACGCAAGGGCAAAAAAGTAATATTGCTTCGCGAAGAAACCAACCCTGAAGATGTGGAAGGCATGCGTGCTGCCGTTGGTATTCTTACCGCCAGAGGAGGCATGACTTCACATGCTGCCCTTGTAGCCCGTGGATGGGGAAAATGCTGCATAGTAGGCGCAGGGAAATTACATGTGAACGCAAATGCAAAAACTGCTAAGGTTGAAGGTACGAACGTTGTATTGAAAGAAGGCGACGTGGTTACCCTGAACGGAACAAAAGGTCATGTTTACCAGCAAGGGCTGAAACTTATGGATGCTTCTGAAAACCCGCTCTTCAGGCATTTTATGAAAATGGTTGACAGCTACCGCGAAATGGGTGTTCGCACCAATGCTGACACTCCGGCTGATGCCAAAGTTGCCCGTGATTTCGGCGCAGAAGGTATAGGACTATTCCGCACAGAACACATGTTTTATGGTGTTGGCGCTGAAAAACCTTTGCTGGCACTCCGCAAGATGATATTGAGTAACACCTTGGAAGAACGCGTGAAAGCACTCAAGGAACTGTATCCATATGTGAAGAAGGATATTAAAGCTACTTTGATGGCAATGGACAAACTTCCTGTCACCTTCCGGCTTCTTGACCCTCCTTTGCATGAATTCGTTCCTCAAAGCCCTGACAAACAGGCTGAACTGGCTAAAGAACTTAACATCAAAGTGGCAGATATAGTTAAACGCGGCGAATCATTGCATGAAAGTAACCCGATGATGGGACATCGTGGCGTACGATTAAGTGTTACTTATCCCGAAGTTTCGGAAATGCAGTTCCGCGCTATTTTTGAATCCACTCTTGAATTGCAAAAAGAAGGCTATCACCCAAAACCTGAAATAATGGTACCTGTGACATGTGAAATGGCCGAACTGGATGTTACCAAAAAAATTGCCGACAGGATATATGATGAAGTGTGTAAGAAATTTAAAGTGAAGAGCATCAATTACCTTTATGGCACCATGATAGAGATACCGCGTGCCTGCCTGCTGGCCGACAGAATGGCGAAAACGGCACAGTTTTTCTCCTTTGGCACCAACGACCTTACACAAATGACTTTCGGCTTTAGCCGCGACGATATAAACGGATTTATCAACGATTATCTGGACCAGAAAATATTATCTGCCGATCCGTTCCAGACAATTGATCAGGAAGGAACCGGGCAACTGGTAGAAATGGCTGTCACAAAAGGCCGTAACACGCGTCCGGATCTGAAGGTGGGTATTTGCGGCGAACAGGGCGGAGACCCTGCTTCTGTTGAATTTTGTTACCGGGCAGGCCTGACTTATGTCAGCTGTTCGCCGTTCCGCGTCCCTATTGCAAGACTAGCTGCTGCTCAGGCTTCATTAAAGTATGGTAAAAAAATTACCACTTCATTAAAAAAAACAAATTTGAATAAAAAAACTATTAAAAATAAATAAAATTATGGATTGCTGTTGTTCAAATAAAAAAGTTATAGATTTATCTCAATATGGGATAGATAATGTCAAGGAAGTATTTTATAATATTTCCTATGATGATTTGTTTAAACACGAAACTGATAATAATTTGCAGGGTTATGAAAAAGGATTTTTAACCAATACAGGAGCTGTTAATGTTGACACAGGCATTTTTACAGGACGCTCGCCCAAAGACAAATATATTGTTAAAGAGTCAGAGAATGAAAAAAACGTCTGGTGGGCCAGCCCTGAACGCAAAGGTTCTGACAACAAACCTATTTCAGAGGAAACATGGGCGCATCTGAAAGGCATAGCAAAGCAACAACTTAGCGGCAAAAAGCTTTACGTCAGCGATGCCTTTTGCGGTGCAAACAAAAATACACGCATAAAAATACGGGTAATAACAGAAGTTGCCTGGGCTTCACATTTTGTGAAAAATATGTTTGTCAGACCAACAGAAGAAGAATTGAAGGATTTTACCCCGGATTTTGTAGTGTATCATGCTTGTAAGGCTGTTAACCCGCAATGGAAAGAACAGAACCTCAACAGCGAAGTGTTTGTCGCATTTAACCTGAAGGAACGTATGGCTGTTATTGGCGGTTCCTGGTATGGCGGAGAGATCAAAAAAGGCTTTTTCTCCGTGATGAATTATTTTTTGCCACTGAAAGGCATAGCTTCCATGCATTGTTCAGCTAATATGGGTAAAGATGGAGATACTGCAATTTTCTTCGGCTTATCGGGCACAGGAAAAACAACCTTGTCGGCCGACCCGAAACGCTTCCTTATCGGGGATGATGAGCATGGATGGGATGACGATGGCGTTTTTAACTTTGAGGGAGGATGTTATGCAAAATGTATTAATTTGAGCAAAGAAAATGAGCCGGATATTTATAATGCAATCAAACGGGATGCCCTTTTGGAAAATGTTGTATTCGATGAAAAAACCGGCGCTATTGATTTTGCCAGTGCTGCCAAAACAGAAAATACAAGGGTTTCTTACCCTATTTATTTTATCAACAACATTGTGAAACCGGTTTCCAAAGGCACACATCCCCAAAATATCATTTTCCTTACCGCTGATGCTTTCGGTGTGTTGCCACCGGTGGCTAAACTCACTTATGACCAGACGATGTATCATTTTTTAAGTGGCTATACGGCTAAAGTTGCCGGCACAGAGAGGGGAATAAAAGAACCGACACCCACTTTTTCTTCCTGCTTCGGCGCTGCTTTCCTTCTGTTGCATCCCACTGTTTATGCTCAGGAGCTGGCAAAAAAAATGAAACAGCATGGTTCGGCGGCATATCTTGTGAATACAGGATGGATAGAAGGACCTTATGGTGTTGGGCGAAGAATTGACATACCTTCCACGCGTGCCATCATTGATGCAATACTAGACGGTTCCCTTGTTGATGTGGAATATGAAGATTTGCCCGTTTTCGGCTTAAATATTCCGAAAGCAGTCAAAGGCGTAAACAGCAAAATACTTAACCCCCGCAATATATGGGCTAACCCTGCCGAATGGGATGCTGCGGCAAAAAACCTCGGAGAAAAGTTTATTAAAAATTTCAACAGTTTTACAGATAACGTAGAAGGAAAGCGCCTCGTCTCCGCAGGCCCGAAACTTTAATCTGGCGTAGTAATTTATCTTAGAAGCATTTTTAACGAACCACTGATGGATTTATATCAGTGGTTTTTTTTTATTAGTTTTACTGATTATTATTATAATTTTACTTTTTTAATAAAATTAAACCTCAAAATATATGCTCGATAACATTAATCCTTATAAAACCTTGTTTCTTGATATAGAAACAGTTCCCCGTTGGGAAAGTTATAACTCCATGCCTGATAATTTTAAAAAATTATGGGACCATAAAGCACAATTCATTGCCGGTGGCAAAGAGCAAACTTCTGAGGAACTTTATGAACGTGCTGGTATATATGCAGAGTTTGGGAAAATTATCTGCATCTCATGGGCATATTTTCAGAATGATGTTTTGGTTGTGAAATCATTTTTTGGCGATGATGAGAAATATGTACTTGAAAAATTTAACGATTTATGCAAAGAATTTCCTACTGCGGGTACAAATATGTGTGCCCATAATGGCAAGGAATTTGACTTCCCGTATATTTCACGGAGGATGCTGATCAACGGTTATAACATTCCTGAAATGCTTGATACCCGGACTAAGAAACCCTGGGAAGTTCAATTGATTGACACTATGGATTTATGGAAATTCGGAGATTATAAAAGCTATACTTCCCTTGAACTTTTATGTGCATTGTTTGAAATACCAACACCGAAAGATGATATAAATGGCAGTGAAGTGGCTTCCGTTTACTGGAAAGAGAAAGACCTGCCACGCATTGTCAGGTACTGTGAAAAAGATGTTGTCAGTGTTGCTCAATTGCTGTTGAAGTATTTAAGAAAACCTTTGCTGCCAACAGAAAAAATTAAGTTCAGTAATGCATAACCAGGAAGAAGATGTTTTTTAATATTTTTTTTAAATAATACAATAAGAAAAAATTATGGGCGTTATTTTTTTAGTTAAATGTTTAACTAATTAAAATTGCCTATGAATAAAATCTCAACCCTCGAAGAAATTTTACTTTTTACTTACGGCGAAGCAGACGAGACTCAGAAAGAAAATATCATTCACGAAATAGAGTCGAAAAATTCTTTTCTTGAAGAATATACAAGACTGAAAAATACAAAAAAAATCATGGATGACAGTATGGTAAACCCGCCGGACTTATTGGTAAAAAACATCATGGCCTACTCCAAAGCGCTTGCAGTTATGGACATGAAAGTGCCCGGACTGAACATGATGATTCAAAATTAAGATAGAAAAGCCCTGCAGGATGCGGGGCTTTTTTTATCTTTGCAGAAAAATGCTTTCCCAGACAATACGATACAAGTTATTTATTGAATATTTTTCGGAGCACCAGCCACAGGCCGATACGGAGCTGGTTTATACGAGCCCTTACCAGTTGCTCGTAGCAGTAATCTTATCAGCACAATGCACTGATAAACGTGTAAATATGATTACCCCGCCTTTTTTTAAAAAATTTCCTAATGCCATTGCGCTGTCGAAAGCAAAAGAGAAAGAAATTTATGAGTTGATAAAAAGTTGTTCATACCCGAACAACAAAGCTAAAAACCTGCTGGGGATGGCACAGATGCTGGTAAAGGTATTTAAAGGCATCGTTCCCGAAGATGTCGATAAATTACAGAAATTGCCCGGTGTTGGCCGTAAAACGGCAAATGTGATAGCCTCGGTGGTTTTTAAGAAACCCGCCATGGCAGTAGATACTCATGTTTTTAGGGTGGCAGCCCGCATCGGTTTGGCAGAGAATGCAAAAACCACGCTGGAAACAGAAAAACAACTGGTAAAAAACATACCGGAGAAACATATTTCCATTGCACATCATTGGCTGATACTGCATGGCAGGTATATCTGTAAAGCGCGTAAACCACTTTGCGATATTTGCGGGATTACCGGTTTTTGTAAATACTTTAATTCTTCAAAATAATTTCCAACACCTGTCTGCCAGCAGGACAGGGATACCAAGGACAAATGCAGATTTAATCAGTAAAAAATCAGCGAAACTGAGACAAAAACATTGTTTAATAAATATATATGAATATAGATTACTTTAAAGAGTTTAACGTGGCAGTTACCATCTGTGACAATAACGGCATTATTGTTTACATGAATGATAAATCAAAGATGACTTTTCAAAAACACACTGGGGATACGCTTATCGGGCAAAGCATTTTTGACTGTCACCCTGAAAAAGCTGCTGCTAAAATAAAGGAGTTGCTTCGTACAAAAAAAAGTAACACATATACCATACGAAAAAAAAATGTCAGAAAATTAATACATCAACTTCCGTGGTATGAAAATAATGAATGTAGAGGCCTGGTGGAATTGTCTGTTGAAATTCCGGAAACATTGCCTGAGTATATCAGGGATTAGTTAAATATTACCACTTTTTTCGTTGATGACACTCCCTCGCAATCTGCTTTAATAAAATAAGTTCCGGAAACCAATTTTGACACATCTACACTTAGCAAATCACCAGGCTTGTCAAAAGTTGTTTCTACAACAAGCTTTCCCACAATATTAAAAATTCTGATACACAGTTTACCCTTTAAATTGTAAGTGGAAATAGAAAGCTTGTCTGTTGCAGGGTTAGGGTACACTTTAAAAAGCCGGTGCTTGTCTTTTTCAGAAATTGCTGCGGCATAATCTAATGATGTTTCCCAAATACCGCGCCCATAGGTAGCTGCGCGTATCATCCCCGATGCATAATTTATTTCTAATTCACTGATTCTGACATTGGGCAGGTCGGTATTGTGGGGCACCCATCCTGTCAGCGTGCTGTCGGTGTAAAAAATACCCGTTTCAGTTCCGAGAAACAAAGCGTCTTTAAGGTTTTTGTGGTGTGCGATACAGTTAAAGCCCATATTGGTGAGGTTACCAGTTATATCTTCAAAATTTCCGCCGGCATTTTCCGAATATAATACTTTATCGCCATAATATGAAGTGAGTGTAAGCCATAAACGTTCGGGGTTATACTCATCAATAGCGATGCCTGAGATATAATATCCATTTGATGGGTTAAAAGTATTCCAGTCAGTTCCTCCGTTTTCTGAAACGTAAAGGTTTTCGTTTTCAGCAGCATAAATATAATTCGGGTCAGAAGGTGCGATGGCAAGTTTGCTGATAGTCAATCCACCTGTCAGGTTGCTGGTCAGTTGTGTCCATGAAGCAGCACCATCTGTTGTTTTGTATATTTCCTGGTATCCGGCTAAAAGGGTCTGATTATCTGCCGGGTACATAACATACGGCGTAACCCATCCGCCGTCAAGAGTATCATAAGGTTTTGCTCCGAAAAAGATATCTCCTCCATCCATAGATTTGAGAATGCCTCCCATCTGGTACGAAACATATATCGTCTGAGGGTTTGCATTACTGATAATGGTTTCCATGCCATCTGCACCGAAAACATGTGTCCATGAGCCGTTATCGTATTTGTTTGAGCCTACATCCTGAGCTCCGGCGGTTATCAGGCCGGGCTCTGTTTCGCATCCGCTCATGGCATAAAACTGCGAAATACCTAAGCCTGCACTGAGGTCGCTCCAACTATTTCCGTAATCGTGTGATACAAAAACTCCTCCATCGCTGCCACAATACAGGCTGTTGCCGTAAAAATTCAGCGAATGGATGTCGCAGTGAATGTAAATATAAGGGCTATCGGTGTACCACATTGTATTTACAAAAAATGTTGTGCCACCGTCCACGGATTTCCATACGTTGATGCCCCCAATAAAAACATGATTGGCATTTTCGGGAGAAACAGCAATGGCAAGGTCGTACCATGCCTGTCCTGCAGAATCAGCACCATACTCATCATATCCTAAAATGTTAGGCGAAAAACAACGCCCGCTAAATGTTTCGCCGGAGTTCTCCGAACGATAAACGCCTTCAAAAGTATTATCCGGACGGGATACAACAACGTACACATAGTCAGCATTTGCCGGTGTAACATCGAATTCTATCCTCACCGTGTCGTTAGGTAGCGTTGTCAAATGTTTTTGGAAGGTGTTGCCACCATTAACAGAACGTATAAAATAATTTCCGCTGCCGTATATCACCGTGGTATCGTTAGGCTTGAATTTCAGGTCTCTAACTTCGCCGCTGTAAATCTTTTGCCAGCTGCTTCCTCCGTTTTTTGAGCGATAAACACCATCGGAGGCGGCGGCAAACATTTTGGATGGGTTCAACGGATTGATAAGTAATTTATTTATACTACGGTTTGAGGGGTTGAAATTTAACCCACCGGGTTGCCAAGTGTTTCCTCCGTCTGTGGATTTATAAATTCCTGTGCCTCTTGAGTCCCATGCATCCCTGTCGCCCGTGCCAATGAAAATGGTGTTTGGCTCGTTGGGGTGTATGGCAATAGCTGAAGTCCCCAGCACGCTCATGGTGTCGAAAGTGGTATTCCACGACTGACCGCAGTCGTTGCTTTTCCAAATACCTCCTGAAGGGGCTGCCGCGTAAATAATATCGGTATCTGTCATGTCAACAGTAACGGCATTGATGCGCCCGTTGCCGGGGTTATAACCGCTTAGGCCATTTGTCCATGTCGTAATTCCCAGGGGCGTCCATGGTGAACCGGCTCTTGATTTTTCTTCCAGGGAGAGGGTGCTGAGAAACTTTTTGTATTCATCATAATATTTTGATGGCGAAGGAATAATGCCATCGGGATAACATTTCGGCGTCATTTCATATTCCCAGCGTTTAAATTGCTTAAACCCTTTGCCGCGTTCATAAGGCCTGTCACCCCAATATTTATAAAATGCCTGCTGAATATCATAAAAGTTTGCCTCGCTTTTGTTCTTTTCGAGGTATGGTGAACGCATCCACGGCTGAGCTTGTACAACGGCGAAAAAGAAAGTGCATATAATTATAGTGATGAGTGTTTTCATAAAATGAATATAAGATAACAAAATTACTGAAATTTTACATTTTTTGTTTTACAAAATATTTAATAGCGAAACTTATCCTATTGAGAAAATGCTTTTAACTTTGCTAAGAAATTCTAAAAAAAATATTTATGCCAGGAAAAACCTATGCCGAAAAAATTCTGGGCGCCGATTGCGGAAGCATCGTTTTTAAAAAGCCCGACATTGTGCTCTCGCACGACAATACCGCCAGTATACATGCCACATTTACAAAAATGGGTGGCGATAAGGTAGCTTTTCCCGACCAGCTGCTCATAGTGTTGGACCATAATGCCCCGCCAACCAACGTCAAACTTGCCAATGACTACCAGAAGATAAGAGACATTGTGGCAAAACAAGGCATCAAAAAGTTTCATGATGTCGGAGACGGTATTTGCCATCAGTTGATGTCGCTGTATGCCCGGCCCGATATGCTCATTGTGGGCAGCGATAGCCATACATGTACCGCTGGAGCTTTCAACGCATTTTCAGCAGGTATTGACCGTACAGAAACTGCGGGCTTATGGAAGCAGGGCGAGACATGGTTTCGTGTACCCGAATCGGTAAAAATTACTTTAAAAGGAAAACTGAATCCCGGTGTTTATGCAAAAGATGTTGCTCTCTGGATTATTGGCATGATGGGTTCTGACGGAGCCGATTATATGTCTATTGAATATCATGGCGATGGCGTTAAATCCCTGAGCATTTCAGACAGGATGACTATCGCGAACCTTGCTTCCGAAATGGGTGCTAAAAATGCTGTATTTCCCGCCGATGAAGTGCTGTGGGATTTTATAGGAACAAAAACTGAAGGCACCTGGGCCGATGCAGACGCAAAATATCTAAAAGAGTTTGAAATCAATCTTGAGGAATTATTCCCTGTGGTTGCGGCTCCGCATCATGTGGATAATGTAAAAGCGGTTTCAGAAGTTCAGGGAACAAAACTGAACCAGGCTATCGTTGGCACATGCACCAACGGGCGTATTGAAGATATTCGCATTGCAGCAGGAATATTAAAAGGAAAGAAAATTCCTGCAGGGTTTCAGCTGCTTGTGATTCCTGCTTCTATGGAAATTTATAAAACGGCTATGAAGGAAGGACTTGTGACTGACCTGCTCGAAGCGGAAGCCAATTTTCTGTCGCCATCCTGCGGGCCTTGCCTGGGAACAGGGCAGGGGATACCCGCTGATGGATACAATGTGATTTCCACTGCAAACCGTAACTTCCTCGGGCGCATGGGCAACGAAAAAGCAAATATCTACCTTGCTTCTCCCGCAACGGTAGCTTTTTCCGCATTGAAAGGCGAAATCACCGACCCCAGAGGCCTTGCCGCAAATGATAAATTCCCCTATACAAAAGAACAAAGCCACACCGTGCAGGTGCAAAAGGGCGAAGATCGTTTTTACAAAGGTGTTTGGGCTTATAATGATATTGACAACATGAATACCGACCAGATGTTTGCCGGCAACCTTACGTACAATATCAACAGTTCCGAAGGCGAAAAGATTATGCCTTATCTTTTCAAAGGCGTGGACGAAAGCTTTGCTGAACGGGTAAAATCCTGCGATATTGTGATGGCAGGGTTGAATTTTGGCTGCGGAAGCTCACGCGAACATCCGGCTGTAGGGCTTTCTTTTGCGGGAGTGCAGGCAGTTATCTGCAAATCGGTGAACCGAATATTTTATCGTTCTGCCGTAAACCAGGGCTTACCTATTCTAGTGGTTCCCGAAGCAGTGGACAACTATAAAAAAGGCGACAGTGTGAAGGTGGATATGGTCAGAGGCATTATCATCATTGCCGGAAAAGACTATAATTTTAATGCGCTGCCTGATAAGCTGATGAATATTTTCAAGGCCAAAGGGCTTGTGAATTATGTGAAGGGATGAAGTGCCCGACGTACATGAAGATTATAGCGCTTGAAGTTATGCATAATTCGAATTGAAATTAAGTCATTAGTTGGATTAGCAATATTTTTATTTAAACTCTATAGGATAATTTCTTTTGGTATTTTTTGGTTTTTTCTGACTTTATCCATTGAATCCGGCATTATCCCGATTACGGATCTTATATTTGAACACAGAGTTTACCTGTCTTCGGTTGGATTCTTCATCGTTGTAAGTGTAGTAATTTTTAAATTTTTAAGTAATAAAAAAATATTGCTCTAATAATTTTAATTCTGATGGCGGGAGCCTGTTAGGTTCTCACGTACGAAAGAAATAAAGTCTGGAAAGATGATATTACTTTGTGGAATGATGCAGTATCAAAATCGCCCAATAAAGTAAGGCCATATGCTAACCGTACGGCAGCTTATACAATGATTAACCGTTGTAACAAAACCCTTGTGGATTATGCAAATGTTATTGAAATAGATTCGTTGTCTTCTATTGCATATTATAATCGAGGCTATGCCTGCAATAAACTGAAACTATGGAATGATGCCATTGCCGACTATGATAAGGCAACTGAATTGAACCCCGTAACCCCGGATATACTAAAGCAATTGTTAATCGGGATATTGCATATAAAAACCTAAACAGCACCAAAAACAATAAATGATTACTAATGCATCATTTTCAATATGGAACAATTTGATTTATTCAGGCCGCTAAATTCTAATTTAAAAGTATAAATTCCTTCCGGTAATTTGTTTCCCGGAAAATCAACACTGTACTTGCCTGCGCTCTGGGTTTGATTTATAAAATCAGTTACCAGTTCACCTAACACATTGTAAACTTTCAGGCTCACTCCTCCGCTTTCAGGCA
>JALOBU010000018.1 GCA_023228145.1 Bacteroidales bacterium
ATAGATTGTAGAGGTGCCCGAGCAAGCAGAAGAAGGTGAGACAGCAGCACTTGTTGGTGCCGTGGGATTACCTGATGTTGTAAAAGCACTGGATGTTTTATAATCCGAGCTTCCACAGCCATTGTTCGCATAAACTCTCATATAATAAGTCGTTCCGCAGGCAAGACCTGTTACTGACGCAGTTAACCCTGTTGTAGTGTCCCTGGCTGTATAACCACTTAAATAAGTATGTGTGGAGCTTGTGCCAACAGACCAGTAATAGGTAATCGATAAATCTGAACCTGTACAACCTGAACATGAACTTGCAACCCATGATCCTTTTGCGCTATTATATGATACATCAGAAATTGTAATTGTCCCTGGTATTCCAGGATTGGTACATGCCATTATATAAGTCTCAATAGGTTGAGAACTCTCAGGAGAACTCACAGCCCATCCGTCAGTAATACCTTCGGGATCGCCTGATGTTGGATTTTCTCCTGCATAAGCATAGGATGAAAACATAAACATTCCGGCAAGAACAAAAGAGATTGCTGCCGTTTTTAAAATCTTGCAAAAATCAAATAGCATTGAATTGCGGCACATAAATTTTTTCATTAAATTGAATAGTATTAATAATTAATTATGTAAGTAATATTATTTATAATAAATAAAAAATGCAAAAGTAAATAAAAAATATTTTTTTTAAGTGCTTTTTATTAAATTTTATAAACAATAAAGCTAAAATTTTAAGGATTAATCATATTTTATTTAAAATATGTCCTTGAAACCTATTATTATAAACACATGTAAAATAATTGCAACTATGTATAAACCATGTATGATAATCATCAGTGTCCGATAAAAAATTGATTTGTAAATAAAGGATGTAAATATTGGTTTATGTTTTTTGCCTCAGTCCTAAAGGAAGAATTGATTTTCAGCAATTTACATCCTACAGGAAAGAGGCAAATAAATTGATGAAAATCAATATTGATATGTTTTTCGAAAATTAGCCCACTAGCATCAATTTTAATACAAAACATAGTATTTTTGCCTCTTTTCATTCTGTTTTAACTTTTTTATCGGACAATAATATTATGATGATAAAAAAAATTATAATAATTTTTTAACAAGTGTAAAAATTCTATTATTAATCCTGAGACTGAACTCACAAATACTAAAATTTAATCCTTAAGACGGCATAAAAAAATATCTTTGTAGCTGCATTACCGGTTCATGTTAAAAATAATTAAGAGATACTCAATATATTTCTATTAATGAAGAACAAAAAGCCCAATAAAGAAACATCCAAAAAAGCTAATCCCTCAAAGCATAGAAGAGCCGAAAAGCAGAGTGTTTTTGAAAAATATTCAAACCTTATAGGGTTAAGCATAATAATGCTGCTGGGCATAGTTATTTATTCCAACTCATTTAAATGTTCCTTTAATTTTGATGATTTGAACGGTATTATTAACAATACGAGTATTCAGGATTTGTCGAATGTGAAGGCATGGTGGAGTTTTAGCCCCAACCGTCCTGTAAGTATGTTCACTTTTGCACTGAACTATCATTTCAGTCAGCTTGATGTGTGGAGTTACCACCTTATAAACCTTATGGTTCATCTTATAAATGCCTGCCTGGTGTGGTGGCTTACGATTTTGATTCTTTCATCGCCGGTTATGAAAACACACCCGCTTGCAAATCATAAAAAAACACTTGCATTTTTTGCCTCTTTATTTTTTGTTTCTCATCCTTTGGCTACGCAATCGGTTACTTATATCATACAGCGTCAGGCCTCTATGGCAGCCATGTTTTATATGCTGTCGGTGGCTTTGTATGCAAAAGCACGTTTGTCAGAGAAAGGAAGCAGAAAAAAAATTATTTTGTTTGCCGGAGCACTTATTTCCGGAGTGATGGCGGTGCTAACCAAAGAGAATGCCTACACCCTGCCTTTTGCCATCTTACTTTTTGATTTTTGTTTCTTAAGAACAAAAAGAAAATCAGTGAATCTTAAAGATTATCGTATCATTTTAGTCATCGCTGCGTTTATAGGATTGATTGTTTTTCTCTTTTTTAAATTTTCCCTGCATATTTTCGACCCTTTGCCACCTTCTCAGGGAAATGATTTTACGGTAACACCGCTTAATTACCTCTTAACACAATTCAGTGTAATTGTAAAATACATTCAGCTATTGGTTTTACCTATAAACCAGAACCTGGATTATGATTTTCCATTATCAACCGGTTTTTTTGAAATCAGGACACTGCTGAGTTTTATGTTTTTATCAGGCCTGGTGATTCTTGCAGTTTTTTTATTTAAACGCAACCGGATAATCTCTTTCGGTATCTTCTGGTTTTTTCTAACGTTGATAATTGAATCAAGCATCATCCCGATAAACGACCTGATATATGAGCACCGGACTTATCTTCCTTCGTTTGGGTATTTTATTATTTTGAGCACCATCATCATTACTTTTATTTGGGACAAAAACAAATACGTTGCCATTGCTTTATTTGCCATTATTGTACTATCAAATTCAATATTAACCTTTGAAAGGAATAAAGTCTGGAAAAACGACCTTACACTCTGGAGTGATGTAGTGTCAAAATCTCCGAACAAGGCCCGGCCTGTGAACAACAGGGGCATTTATTACCTTAAAACCAAGCAATGGGAAAAAGCAATTGCCGATTTTTCAAAGGGCATAGAGCTATATCCGAAATGGGCAGTTACTTATTATAACAGAGGTGTCGCACGGGAAATACTCAGGCAAACGGATAAGGCGCTTGCCGATTACAACAAAGCCATAGAGCTCGACACCCTGTATGCTGATGCTTACTATAATCGGGGAAATGTACTCGGGAATACCGGAAATATTGAGCAGGCAATAGAAAATTTTTCAAAAGTAATACAGATAAACCCCGACAATATTAATGCTTTATATAACAGAGGGGTTTCATACGCAGCTCTCACGCAGTGGGAGAAAGCTATAGATGATTTATCAAGGGTAATAGAAATTGATCCTTATCATGCAAAAGCTTTTTCAAACCTAGGGGCTGCCTGGGCCAACACCGGACAATGGGAAAAAGCCATTTATGATTATACAAGGGCATTGGAGATTGACCCCTCGCTGACGGCAACCTATAACAACCGCGGTATTGCCTATATGAACATCGGTAAATATGCAGAAGCGCTTGCTGATTATAATAAAGCCATAGAAATGGACCCGAATTATACAGATGCATATAACAACAGGGAAATCCTTCGCCAGAAAATAAATGCTGCCAATAAAGATGAAATAATTAAAAATAACACAAACTAATAAAGTCTGAAAAAAAATCTACCGGTGATATAGTTTCTATCAGAAATGCGAAAGAAAAAAACTACTCAAAAATCACAAAACAAAAAAAACAGTTTCGTTTCATCCAGCAGAAAAAACCTTGCTTTTGGATTATTCATAATTGTTACTCTTGGAATTTTGATTTACTCAAATACATTCCGATGTTCATTTCATCTGGATGACAATATGCATATTGTTGACAATGGGGCAATAAAAAACATTTCGGATGTAAAAACCTGGTGGAAGTATAGTCCCAACCGGCCTGTCAGCATGTTTACATTTGTTGTCAATTATCATTTTGGCCAGCTCGATGTGTGGGGTTATCACCTTGTAAACCTTATTATACATCTTATCAATGCCTGCCTGGTTTGGTGGTTAACGTTGCTGATATTTGCCTCACCGGCAATGAAAGCCAATCCGGTTGCGCAATATAAAAAGGCTGTGTCGTTATTCACTGCTTTGCTTTTTCTTTCACATCCGCTGGCGACACAATCGGTAACCTATATCATTCAGAGGCAGAATGCCCTGGCGGCTTTGTTTTATTTGCTATCCATAATATTATATGTAAAAGCCCGATTAACTTCAGAAAGAAAGAGTTTGATATATGTTTTCTTCATTTTGGCGTTCATTTCAGCAACACTGGCGGTATTAAGCAAAGAAAATGCCTACACGCTACCTTTTGCAGTTTTGCTATTTGAGTTTTTCTTTCTGCGAACAAAGAGGCCTTCCATACAATTAAAGGATTACCGTGTTATTTTAATGATTGTGGCATTTGTGGGATTTGTAATTTTTATTCTGCTGAGGTTTTCTGTAAATATTTTTGAGCCTTTGACACCCTATAAAACTGAAGGTCATGGAACTACTATTACTTCTGGAAATTATCTTTTGACTCAGTTCAGCGTTTTAGTTAAATACATACAATTACTATTTCTTCCTATACATCAGAATTTAGATTACGATTTCCCTATATCAAATAATTTTTTTGAAATCAAGACACTGGGGAGTTTTTTGTTTTTATTAGCTTTAATTATTCTTGCAACAATTTTGTTCAAACGCAACCGGATAATCTCTTTCGGAATCTTCTGGTTTTTTCTGACCCTATCCATCGAATCAAGCATAATCCCAATAAAAGACGTGATTTTTGAACATCGAACCTATTTGCCTTCATTAGGTTTTTTTGTCATTTTAAGTTTTATTATTTATAAATTTTTTGGAAGTAAAAAATTTACTGCGCCAATACTATTAATATTAATAATAGGATTTTATTCGATGCAGACATACCAAAGAAATAAAACCTGGAAAGATGATATAACATTGTGGAGTGATGTGATAGAAAAATCTCCTGCAAAAGCAAGGCCCTATATAAATCGCGGGCTTGCATATGGCAATACCGGATTCCCCGACAAAGCAATAAGCGATTTTTCAAAAGCATTACAAATTGCGCCGAATAGTGTATATGCATTATGGAATCGCGGAGCTACTTACAGCAAACTTCGGCAATGGGGAATAGCTATTGCAGATTATTCAAAATTAATAGAAACCGACAGCGAATATATTGATGCTTATTTTAACCGCGCTGCTGCCTATGAAAATCTTAAACAATGGGATAAGGCAATTGCTGATTACAGTTATGTCATTATATTAAGTCCTCAGCATGCTAAAGCGTACAGCAACCGCGGTGTTGTATACTTTCATCTCGGGGAGACAGAAAAAGCCATTTCCGATTATACTTCTGCAATAGTAATTGATCCGCAATTTGCTATGGCATACGACAACCGGGGAACTGCTTTGATGCATCTTGGGCAGTATGATGATGCTATTAATGATTTCACAAAAGCTGTTTCGATTGACACCAATTTTACAAAAGCATATAATAACCGCGGAGTTGCTTATGGCAGTAAAGGGCAATACGATAAAGCAATAGCCGATTTTAACAAAGCCCTTGAAATTGACCCAAATTTTTCTGATGCATTAAAGAACAAAGATTTTGCTGAGCAGAAAGTGAGGAGTAATGGTAAATGATTTGTTTTTTGAAAGGACTTTCATATAACTTTCTTTTAAAACAACGTGGTAAACGATTTTAGAACTTTTTACCAACTATTTTTGGCCTATATATCCAAAATAGAAAAATATGCAAAAAAATTAAAAATGAATTATTGTAAATGGCTTATTTACAACGATTTTGTTTTCCGAATATTTCCGATTATTTCTTTGGTCATTTTCCGATACAAAAAATGAAGTGATATTGATTATGAGTTAGTTAGAGATGGTGGGCAACGGTCGGGCAACAAGAAAAAATCAAATAAAAACAGGCTCAAAACAATTACCGGCCAGAATGTAATTGGTGTACAAAGGTACAAGCAATGCCCTGAAAAAACAACTATTTCAAAATAATTTTATTAACCCGAATATGTTGAAAACATGAAAAATCACTTCACATTCCAGCGGAAAATCGAAAAATAATGAGAATCAACAAGTTGCAACGAAGCTCGATCGAAGCGGGCAACAAAAAAAACTAAGCTGCGAAAAAGCCGCGTCAAAACCCTGTCAAACCCGAATTTTATTACAAGAAGGGAACAAGAAGTGAATACCAGGGGAATCAATGGGGCGTGCTGATATGGTGCAAAAATGGTGTCAAAATACCCAGAAATAATAAAGCCCTTGCTCACGAATGATGCAAGGGCTTATGTGTGATTGAGCTTTGCTGTTTACTTCACTTTTGATGCCAGTTCATTACCGGCTTTAAATTTTACAACTTTCCTAGGACGTTTCTTATCAATTGAAAAAGTATAATCATCATCAATGCCGATCACATCAAACTCAGCGGAAATCGTTTTTTCATCTTTTATGGTTATGGTGTAAATCTGATTACGGAGAAGCTTTGAGCAAAGGAATATGTTGTCTGAACTTATTATATGCTGTCTTTCTTCGCCAGTAGTTTCGTTTTTTGAATGGATCGTGTATGGAATGGTGCCAATCAGGTCGGGAGGTATAAAGTCCTTTAAATCGCCCCAAATTGCCGTAAAAGGTGCATGAATTTTTATGCTGTCCGGATGAATCAATCCGTTTTTGAAAAGCAATTCACAATATGAAAGAGAGTCCGGATGGTTGAGGCCAAACCTTGTGACCGTTGTTTTGTTTTTCCCCATTGCATCGGTGATAAAGTAAAGAATATTGAAGGGCTTGTCCTGATCTTCATCATTGATGGGAATAGTGACTGATTGCTCTGAAGCCGGAAATGTATAATTGCCACCATAGCTCTTACCATTGGACACGAGTATCCAAGGAATAACATGGATCACATCATCGGGATTAAGCTCAGGGAACTTGGTGTAATCATCAATAGAGATTTTGAGGCACCATCCTGTAGCAACCTGGTAAGTGGTTGCATGAATGTTTTCCGGCATGATGATCCGGTCTGTAACATTGAAATCAAAGTTATCAAATTTAAAATCCGTATTAAAATAAGCGCCTGCAGAAGGGCTGTTGATAATATTGGCCGGATTGTATGCCCGGACATCACGCGAAGAGTCATTAATAATATTGTAGAAAAGCATCCCCTCAGACCAGGCATTGTCGAAATCGAAATTCAATGGCCAGTCAGGAAAAGACATTTCATTAATGTAAGTGGAAAAGCGATTTTTAAAAGGCAGCTTGCAGATATTGGATGTATTGAATGAATTATCAAATATCAACCGGCCCACTGCTGTTAACCTGATTCTGTTGAAATCAATATCGCCCATATTGACCGTACTAAACTCGATATAAAACATATCAATAAAGGGATTGTACTCGAACTTGACAATCAAAGGGGGCAGCATGGAACCACCTGAAAGAATCATGTTTTGGAAAATGATCTTACCGCTTTCATCAACCATAGGGTAATTTGCTTTGATGGCTTCGGCCCATGCAGTTGACCTGCCGTTCCGGTTCTTGAAGTTCAGGGGAATTACATTGTCTTTGAATGGCTGCAATGCCAATGAAAGGTTTTTGATTTTCTGTCGCTGTAGCTGCTGCGCTAATGTGTTTGGGTTTTTTACCATAGGCTGGTATTTTGAAACAGTGATCAGGGAGTTCCATTTCCGGAATACCACGTTGCCGAGTTTCCCTATCGCATCACCGAGAAAGCCATTTTTTACTGTTGCCATTTTGTAATATTTTAAAGTTTACAATTAATATGAATTATTTGATTATAAAAAAGGGCTTTCCATTTAGGATAAGCCCTTTTACATAACAACCAGAGCAATATTTTTATTGAACTACAATGGTGCCACTGTAAACACTATCGCTACACGTATTACCACCAGGATTAACAAAAAATGAATAAACATGAACGGTGTCACCAGACCAGGTATCAGGAACAGTTTGCTCATCTAATCCGGTTGCCCTTGTGGTAGTTGTTGCACTGTATAACCATTCATTTTTGTCTTCGTTATATGAAGCAACATATAAAAGATCATTGTTGGCTTCATCAAGCGGATCAACGGGCGGAGTCCATGTTCTCTTTACTTTGAGAGCAAGGTCGTTTCCTGCATGGAATGTTACGGTCTTTGTCAGCGAACCTTTTGCCACCTTGAGCAATGAATAGTCAATGACATAATTGCCAGGGGTTCCGGTGATGGCCGTTTTGATGTTGTTTTTGATGAAAACATTGAAGGCAGACATATCAGTTGTCATGTTCTGAAATGAAACCTTGAGCATGGTCAGCAATCTGCGGCCTTCGGCTACCATCATTGAAAATTTGTTGCGCTGGTTCACCTGATCGGGTGTTCTGGGGTTTTTCACCTCAATGGGTTTGGTGCGCATGGTGTTTTTCGAAAACTGTTTCGAGAAAACTGCAGTACCGAACTTCTGTTTGGTTCTGCCTGTGATCGGGTTTTGTACAATTGCCATAATAAAAAATTTAATTGGTTATTAATTGATATTGATTAGGATTTTAACATAAATAAGCGGCCTTGATACGGAGTTGAAGCGGACTTAAACTGTGTTTTATTTTTTTCATATAACAAAGATAATAAAGATAAACGTAAAAATCACATAAGTAACTGTATAAAAACATGTTATGTCGCCTTATGCGCTGTTTTACTTTAAATGTTTTAAAAATGAAAAAAGGAGTTTTTTTGCTCCCTTTAATTTGATAATGACATATTCTCTGATCTGTTTTGGATTACTTCTGTGCCGTATTTGCAGCGGATATATTCGATGGTTTTAGGCTTCTTGTTAGCACTTTTGTAGTCGGGTGGTCTGTAATACCACATGGTCTTTTTTGGTGCGAAATAGAAGCCCGTTTGCTTTAATTGTGCCCGGTGGGGATAGGTGTTGCCACTCAACCAAATCCAGTTCCCGATTAACTCAATGATGATGCCATCCAGTCCGATGATCTGACTGATGATCTCCGGGTACCGGATGAATTCTTCCTGATCCTGCTCTGACTTTTCCGCAAAGGAAAAGAACGGATTTTTCATGATGTTTTCATACTGGAGGTTGATCTCCTGCATGGTTGCCGTATCGCCTCCCCGGTCGGGATGGTGCTGCAGGGCTAATTCTTTGTATCTGCGCTTCACTTCTTCGAGTGTGCAACAGCTTGAAAAGTAGTTTGTTTTCATGGGTTTTGTTTATAAATTTTGATAACTTTTTCTGATATTTTCGGCTCGCTGTGCGCTCGCCGCCACATAAAAAAAATATATCATTAATGAAACCTTAGGCAGCAAGAAAGCGCGTGTGCGGGCTGAATTGCAAGGTTTTTGCAAAAAAAATACTACCTCCTGCCACTATAAAAAAGTCCTATAGATGCAGGAGTGTGGAGATTTTTTTTGCAAAACTTGCTTGACCTTGCAAGAGCGGTGGCAGCTTAACTTTGCATAAGGTTTTATTAATGACCTTTAAAGAAAAACTCTGTGGCATCAGGGTGGAATTTTTCTTTCTCTTAACGGGTGGTTGGGTGGGGGTTGGTGGCAGCGATGGCGGTTTTGGCGTGGTTTTTTGTTATGTGTCGGGAAAAATAATATAGCTGTCGGAGGTACGGAGCAGCTTTATTATGTGCGGCTACGAAAGTATAGCGAATGAACTGAGAGGAGCGTAACCGAGATCAGGTAGCGAAGCGGACTGTCGAGGTGTAGCGGAACGAAGTGAGAGAGCTTTGCTTGCAGCAGCGTGGCTTTACAAAAACCATTACAAAACCATAGGGTCAGGGCGCTTGGGATAAAAAAATCACGAAGTACATTATTGGTGCGTTGGCATAAACCTGATGAGGGCTGGCGTAGTTTTGTGCACGTGTTGTTGGAGCATCGGTGTGTGCATAGCATAAAATCAGGGTGCAGCTTTGGTTGCCACAAAGGAATAAGCTGCAATACCGCCGAAAGGTTTTGATGGCTTGTGGGCAAATGCAATTATGAGTGAAATGAACGAAATCGAAATGAAATGGAGTGTTGCTGTAACGAAGTGGAAGCGTTAACGGAATGGAATGGAGATGTAGTGAATGAACTGATAATGCCTTTTCGGCGGTGAGTGATGATTTATTATTTTGAGGTTGGATCTATTGCTGCTTATGTATTTGTGTCCGGGAAGGGCTGCACTGCTGATTTTATTTGGGCGGGTAAAGCGATGCTATTGGGTTTGGCAAAAACTATGACAGCCCGAAAGTTTCCATATCAAAGGGAAGTGTGCGTTGGCTTTTGTGCGGTGGCGGATAGTGCGGCTATTTTACATAATAACCATTATAACTGACAGGCAGCAACTCTGTCCAGCCTACCCAGCGGCGAAGCTATCGTTTACCTTACGACCTGCTGCTCTCGCCTGCCTGTTTTATAATGCTTATTATGTTAGAATAGCATACGATACTAAATCTTCCAAAATAGCGATCCGGCAGCCGGGCAAAATATGTGGGAGCTAAGAGCATTTTGTCCCGGCTGCCTGGAAAAAAATATAAATAATAATGAATAGAGAATATTTACAAACAAATGAAATAGAATACCGCGCAAGAAAGGTAGAAAACATTTAACGGAATATACTATAAAAACTAATAATGCAAGGATTATTCAACAAATAATATTGACTCCTTAATTATTTCGATTAACCTACATCTTTTCTTCCCACATACAAAAACTGGTTCGCAAGACCAATCATTTCAGGATCTTCACAAGTTGACCGTAATTCATCGAAGAGCATGTTTTTGTTAGTTTGTGAATCATATTTTGACAAATCATTTTTGGAATAATTTAACCCTATTCCCTCCAGATTGCGGATGTGCATAGTGTCAAATCCATGAGGTTCAATTGAATTTATAGCCACTTCTGGAAGGCATTTGTACTGTGGCACCATATATTTCTGAAACTTAACAGTTGTGATAGCATCTTTTAAGAGATGTTTTACGTAATCGGAACAACAGGGCGTATTACTATCATGATGATGAGGAGGATGATCGTATGTACTAAGAAAAACGGCAAATAAAAAACCACCTTTTTTGAGAACTCTGAACGCTTCTGATATTGCTTTGGTTCGTTCTTCGCAATCCGTGAGATGATATAATGGCCCCATAAGAAAGACCGCATCAGCACAATTTTTTTCAATAAAAGACAAATCCGTTGCACAAGCGACCTTTGAAAAAAGAACATTGCTTTTTAAACCCTTATCAACTCGTTTTTCAAACGCTTCAAGAGACCTTATTGAAAGATCAACCAAGCCGACCATACAGCCCATTTTTAACAGAAATTCTGCATATCTGCCCGGACCAGCTCCAATATCAATAACAGTCGAGCCTGCAGCAATGTACTTTTTCATTAATTCTGTAATTAGCTCAAATTCCGCCTCAAATAAAGGGTTTGATACAAGGCGGTTATATTCTTCATTTACACCTACATCGTAAGCAGCTGCTATAATATCCTTATTTGTCATTATCAAACGATTGTTTTAAATCCGGTACTATCAAAGCCCTGCCTTCGTATGGCAAGGCGTGCAATTCGTATTTATAAACCGTTTTCAGGTAATCTGCGCTCCAGGGTTTTGTATCTTCAGCAGGGCGGTCAAGTGTTCCGTTTTTTACAAAAATAAAATCATCGCCATACAAAAAGGCAATATTAGGATCGTGCAATACTGTTACAACAGTTAAGTTTTGAGTTGTCAATTCCCTGAGCAGGGACAGGAGTTTTGCCTGATTGCAAAAATCAAGGTGGGTTGTAGGTTCGTCCAAAAGTAATATATGGGGTTCTTGCGCCAGCACTCTTGCAATCATAACAAGCTGTTGCTCGCCACCTGAAAGCTCGGTATAAATACGATTACGAAGATGGCTTATATTTACTTTTTCAATAGCATTTACAGCGCTTTCTATGTCAGATTTTTGAGGGATAAAAGAAACCTGTCCAGCCCTGCCTGTTAAAACTACCTGTTCTACAGTAAAAGGAAAGACCGCCTTGTGTTTTTGTCCAAGAAACCCGAAAATTTTTGATCTTTGGCGGAGACTTAATGAACTTAGATTGTTATCCGATATTGAAATTTCACCCTGAGAATACGGGAGCAAACCCGCAATAATACGTAGCAATGTAGATTTGCCACTTCCGTTTTTTCCGAGGATGACTGTAAGTTTCCCACTTTCAATCTCCGCTGAAGCATTTTGTAAAACAACATTCTTCCCGTAGGAGAATGAAAGTCTGTTTATTGATATGGCTGTTCTTAATTCTCCCATCCGATGTTCGTTTTTTTCATTAAATAGAGGAAGAAAGGCGCACCAATGAGCATGGTGATCACCCCGATGGGGATCTCAAAACCCGCAATGGTGCGGGAAAAATCATCAATGATGAGCAGGAATGTACCACCGAAAAGAAAATTAATAACAGTACCCTGCTTGTTGTCGGGGCCAATCATCATGCGTACCATGTGCGGAATAATAAGCCCATAAAGTCCAATTATTCCGGCTACGGAAACCGCTGCTGACGAAGCCAGCGTTGCTGCAACAAGTACAATAATCTTTTCGCGTGTTGGATTAACCCCTGAAGTGCGTGCTTCTTCATCGCCAAGGGCAAGCACATTCAGGCGCCAGCGCATGAGGTAAAGAATGAGCACGCCTAACAGAATTGGAATACAAGATGCTTTGAGCAATTTCCAGCTTGCATTGTGCAGGTTTCCCATAGTCCAGTGAACAATAGATTGCAGTTTGAACGGATCGGAAAGATATTGAACCACTGTTAGAAGCGCAGTGAATATTCCGGTGACAATAACACCTGAAAGGATGAGTGAAACTATGGATAAGTTTTTATGCTTAATTGCAGCAACATAGCTCAAAGCAACGGCAATAAGTCCGAAAAAAAATGCTGAAAGCTGCACCGGGAGAAACGCCCATGCCAGCGCAAGAGCTGCGCCAAAAGCAGCACCAGAGGACAGTCCTAAAATATAAGGAGATACCAATGGGTTGCGAAATATTGCCTGCAAGCTGCTGCCCGAGATCGAAAGTGCACCTCCAACCAGAAAAGCAAGGATAATCCGGGGCAACCTGACATCCAAAAGAATTGATTGGACAGTCTGTAGCCCTGCCATGTTCTCAACATTAACATTAAATATCAAATGCCTAACCCATTCGAAAATGGATTCTGAAGATGCTATCCCGGAAGGCCCAATAAACAATGAAATAAACAGCACCGGCAACGGCAACGCATAAAGTAACACGATGATGGCTTTCCTGTATTTCATCGGATGGTTTCTCCTTTTGACCCATAAAGCATTTTAAGCATGGCTGTTTTCTCATTGTCAAGATTGACATTTGAATTACTTGAAGGATAACACCATGTATGAAGCAGTTTTACAGCATATTGAAATTTTAATGTCCACAGATCACACATAAAAACAGAGGGTAATTCATATACTCTTTTGTTTTTAACAGCATTAATATTTTCCCAACCTGAAAGGTTCAGAATGTCGACAGGGTTTTTATTCGCGTTGCACCACATTACAATTACATCGGGGTTCCATTCAATTAGTTTTTCAAGGTTGACGACCATGTGTTCATCGGGTGAAATACATGCGTTATTAGCACCTGCCAGTTCTATTAGCTCATTAACCGTGCTTTTTGCACCACTGGTTTCGAGCGGACCCTGCGACCACATAAAATAAACTTTCTGCTTTTCCACACTTGTGTTATTTACAGATGATGAAAAATCAGACACCTGTGATTTCGTATATTGAATAAGTGAATCTGCCCTTTTCTCCGTGCCGGTTATCTTACCAAAATCAGATATTTCCTTATAAACATCAGCAGTGCTTGTGAGCATAACAGCATAAACTGGTATTCCCTTAGCTTCGATAGTTTCAATAGATTCGGTCTGTGATGCCCACATAACAACGAGGTCGGGTTTTAAAGCGACAATATTCTCCATGCTGATAAAGTCCCAATTACCGGGCGTCGGAAGTAATTTATTCCTTATCCTGTTATCCAAAACGGCATATTGTGAGAACACTTCGCTATCATAAATATTAGACGATACCCCAACAATACTACTCTCTGTGTGTAGCATGTAAAAACCGGATAAAGCGCTTTCGATAAGGCAGACAATACGTTTGGGATGATCATTAAAACCTATTTGCTTTCCCCTGAAATCTGTTACCGAGATTTTACAATTGCTGCCAGAGCACTTATTGTTATTATCGTTTGAACATGATAAAGCACCTAATAAAATAGAAGCTACAGTAAATAACAATATGTGTGTTTTTGAAGCAATCATAAGGGGAACTATAGAAACAACAAAGCTACAATTTTATCAGAAGCCGACCGATACGCCACCCATGAATGAAAAACCGGGATCCTGAAACTGCCAGGGCATAAGGTATTTGTTGTTGGTAATATTGTAGAGATTAAGGAAGCAAGAGAGAAAAACTTTTTTACCGAACTTAAAATCCTTAGAAACATGCACATTAACCGTTTCATGAGCAGTGAAAGCAGCCCTTCCGTATTTATTACTGCTGTCGTACATCTTACCTGCTACATGAACATAAGCAACCGCTTTGATACGGTATGGCAAATTCAATGAAAAGCCAAGATTGGTAACTTTATCGGGAACAAACGGTATCTGAGCGCCATCCTGTGTGGTGTCAATTTTATTAGTGATTTTTGTATCAAGCAGTGTGAAGTTAGCAAAGGCTTCAATCATTTCGGAAAACTTATAATTCAATGAAAACTCAAGGCCTTTAGAAGTAGTTTTCCCGGCGTTGATGGATTGTGTCTGCGATGGGTCTTGTGAAACCACATTATCAATAATAGCATCGTCAACCTCGTTCAGAAAACCGCGAATGGTGAACATACCAGATTCTTTAATGCGAAAATCAATACCAGCATCAATACCTAAGCCGGATTCGGGTTTCAGGTCGGGATTCGGAAGCTGGCCGTTCATACCCGGAACACCCTGGTCGGCAAGCAAAATTGTACCTCCAATGGATTTAAGACCGGGAGCCATAAAGCTTGAACCCGCATTTACAAAGGGACAGATGCCGATTTTTGAATTGTACTTGATACCTGCATTCCACAGAAAACGGTTCCAGGACTGTTTTTTGTTTCCCGGTGCAATGCCACCCAATTTTGTTATATCATAACTTATGATGTTGAACCTTGCACCGCCGCGAATGGTAAAACCAATTATGCGAAACTCCTCCTGTGCATAAATACCAATCTGGTTTGCCGAAGCATCATTGCCGGTTGTCTTAACATCATTCACGGGTTTGCCCCATGTGTTATAAGCCGCATACTGATAATCAACACCGCCTGTCAGCATACTGTTTTTGAAATGCCTGAATGAAACGGAAATATCGGCAGGGATTATGGTTTGTTGCACACCATTGTCGGATGCAAGCTGCAGGCGATCATCCCATGATAAAGCTGTGTTGGAAAAATTATCTTCCTGCCATGACCTGTCGTAATTGCGGTAGCCGACTTTTGTTTCAAGGGAAAGGTTTGGATTGATTTTAAATGAATAGGCAAAATTTACCAGGTTATACATGTGATTGTATCCCCTGTTGGGCCTGCCCACATCACCAATATGGAGCGCTCCGTTGACAAATAATGAAAGCTTATGTTTTTCCTGTTTGTCAATAAAATAATTCATGCCTAAGAAAAGTTTTCCTTTGTTATATCCCGGATGATCAATCATGTTGAGCCACGAACCTGCAGAGCCATAATCGGTGTAGTCTGACCTCTCATACGAAACGCCGGTAAACATGTGAAACCTGCCAAAATGGCTTTGATGGTATATATTTCCGTTAATGGTATTATAAGAACCTCCACTTAAAGAAATGATGGTGCGTGCGGTGTCAATTTTTTCCTTCAGCACAAGATTTACTGTACCCGACAGCGGGCACTGATTACCAGCAAAATCCTGCGACAGGTAATTTGAATAGAGCACTGAAGCCGGGCCTCGCTGCACCTCAATACGGTCAATTGCATTGAGTTCAATTGCCATAGGATCAACAAAAGCATCAATCGGCAAGCCCATCATCATGTACGTGCTGTATTTGGGGCCAATGGCTCCGTAGGTTCCCCAGTTGACATCGTTGCGTGAAAGTACCGATACCGCATTACCGGGAATATATTGAATAGCTTCGGCCACATTTCGGTTGCCTGATATGATACCGTTAAGGTCTTTTGCCGTTATCACATCAACTTTTTGGGTAACGTTGCCTTTTGATTGAAGTGTTTTTGATGTGGTGATAATAACTTCATTAAGGTAGGCAGTGTCTTTGGTAATTTGCCCGAAGCTCAAAGCGGGCATTACCAGCGATGCGGCTATAGCTAAAAAAGCAAACCGCTTCTGTAAACTTAAAATTTTTCTGTTTTTTTTCATTTGATTCTGATTTAATGATGTTACGTTTTTATAAATTCGTAATACTGTATGGTTAAAAAAAATTATCTGATGCCTGTTAATATAGGTTTTTTGACGTATATAAGTTTTTTATTATTTAATAACATATCAAGAAATAGTTGCATTGACGTGCTACGTTTTTCATATTCGTGCCACAAAAGTATAGTTTTTTTTGAAAAACAAAATTTTAAGCAAGAAAAATAAAAAAGCTCTTACGAATAATCCTCTAAAATAGCGTGAGAAATTAGAATTAATGCCAATTTTTAGTCAGAGCGATTTGTTTTACATGAAAAATAGATAATTTATGAATTTTTATTGACATTATAAAGTAATTCACCTACTGTTTTTTCAGACAAATATTTCGAAGTAATTTCATATTTAATTGAGAAATCGTTATCTGATTTGATAAAAAGGTAACATGGGAACAATAAATTCTCCTTTGGATTCAGTTCTTTAAAACTAAATTCTAAAATTTGATTATTATCAATTACTTCAAGAAATGTAAAATTAAAAATACAAGACACTACATTAGTAAAAATTGATTGTTTATTATTAATTCTATTTTGCTCTGATTCCATGAAATCTAAATCCAATGTTTGAGAGTGAAAATAATTTGTAGTGTCTTCTTTAACATTGCTATCGCAGGAACACTTCAAGATATCTTCAATTAACTGATAATCATCATTGAATTTTTTAAGATTCTCCAAAGAAGATGGTGGAGAAATTTGATTGTGTTTTAAAACAGTTACTGATTTTGGTAATTTGATTAAAACACGTATTTTTTCATCATGAACACCACCTAAATTTTGGAGGGCTAAAGGAATAATTTGAAAATTTTCAAACTGAATTAAAAAGGTACAAAGGTCCTCTAATCCTATTAATTTTTTATAGAGTTCATCTAATTTGGTTTTCTTTAACTTCTCGCTATCTGAACCCGTATAGTCAGGTTTTCTATCACCAAAAGAAGAAATAACTCTAACTGATGGTTGTACTAAATTCCCAACATCAAAAAAAATTGCATCAATTTTTCGATTAAAATATTTTTCTATCAATGCTGAGATTTTTCCTTGATCTTTTATGCTAAAACCTGCGTCTGACCATTCACTTATTGAAGTATGGTTTTGATACAAACTTGAAAGTGATGATCTTCTTTGAGGCTTAGTACTAGAAATAATTTGAATATGACTGATTTCATTTATTAAATCCTCGATAATTCTTTTTTCATCGAAAACTAATGGTAAATCTGTAAGATTCTCATATCTTAACTCAGATATTTCCTTTTGAAATAATTTTTCTTCAGCATTATAAAAGGAAATATCCAAACGATTATTATAAACTTTACCAAAAATTGTTGCAAAATTAAATCTTAACCATTCTAAAATTTTATCTTCAAATGTTGATCTAGATATTTTAGTGCCTGAAATTGAAAGGAATAGAAATTGAAGAACTATAGAGTCAGCAATTTTATCAATAGTATAAAAATTTGCGTTAAAACCTTGGTCAGATATGAATTTGTTTAAAGAAGTACTAACGTTAGATTTTAATGAATCTGGATCATAGTTTTTAATGGTAATAATTAACTTATCAATAATCGGTTTTAAAAATGAATCTAGTGCTTCTTCTTTTTTATTAGATTTTTTAATTGCCTCCTGAACGGCATCTGAAACTGTTCCAATAAGAATTATCTCATAACTCAATGCATCATTTATATCGTTGTACAAAGCAGTAGCCCATGATATAATGTCACTTTTTGAAAAAGGATTTATTGATGATTTGACTTGAACAACTTTTCTTTGAGAATTTGGATATTCCCATGAAATATCAACTTTTTCATATTCTGTTAAAGGTTCAATTTGAACATAAGTCCATTTATCATCATTTAACGAATTAAAAGCTGAAATAACTGCTTGAAAAAGATAACCTCTTGAACCTTCTTGACCACCCATAGTTCTATTTTTATTTTAAGTTATTAATTTTAATATAATTATGAAATCATTTGCTAAAGTTCATATTTATGTTACATAAGTTCAGGGTAAAGAACGGATAATACAGATTCAAAGCGAGTATCCTTTTCTTGGCTTGAATCAGATAATGATTTTAACTTTGAACGAAATGTTCCCTTTTTGTCATCATTCATTAAAGCTGGATATAAACCGTAATGTTTAAAAGCAAAATCAAAATACATCCAATGTTCTGAATATTCCTTAGCCGCAAGGTTTGCCATCCAGAGTAAAGATTGTTTTTCATTTCCTAAAATAGAAAGACGGCCGTTTTTTGCAGATTCAATAACAAGAAATTCGTTTAGATGATCATAGAATTTTTCGATATATGAAAATTGTTCCAATTTTTCATAATTCTGAAAAGTAAATAGCATTTTTTTTTGCTCTAATTGGCAATAGTTTTGCTTAATGAACTCAAAATCTCTTTCACAAAGATGATAACCACGTGAGAATAATAGCTGTACAATTTTGTCTTGAAAGTATGATGATTTAAGGCAGGATATAAAAGTTGTTTCGACATCTGATAGTTTAGTGTTTAATGGTAAATAAATATTTTTTGATTTTAGAAGAAAAATTATCAGGTTGTAATGTGCCTTTTTTGATAATAAAACCTGAATAATATTTTTACCCTGATTACTATAGGTATTCAGCTTTAATATGTCATTCAAAATTTGTTTTTCAATTTCTGAAGACTGCTGAATAATTACAAGCTGATTTACGCTATTCAATAAATCGTTTTTTCGAAAATCACTAAGAAAATCCATTATTTGATTAGCTTTAACTGTTGCGTTCTGCTTTTTTCTTTCAAGTTCCCTCAAAGTCAGGATTTCGTTCAGCTCAACTTCAGCTAACAATTTATCAGCACTACAATCATAATAAAATGGGCGAAAAGTTTCAGGATTATATTTTATCTGGTCTATGGAGACAATTTCGTTTAACCACTCAAATTTTATCGCAAAATCATCCACATAAAATTTTTTGTACCAAACCTTAAAGCACAATGTTTTATTTTCGTGAGAAGCTTGTTCTGCTTCCAAATTAAAAACGAAAGCATTGTTTCCATTCGGAATAAAAATATCTTTTACAGTTATGCTTTGAAAATTGTAAGGATCAAATTCAGCAAAAACCCACATTAATGAAATTCGGGAGCGTTCATAAAATGATTCTCGTTCTTCAATCACAGTATGGAATGTATTATTTATCTGAAATTCAATTGTAATTTCTCTTTCATTGAATTTAAAATATATATCAGGTTTTCTTCTTTCTGAATCACCGTACCTGTCAAGTATAAATTTTTTATCAATAATAACATCAGAAAAAAAGTACTGTTGTATAATACTACCGACTTTATTTTTTAATGAAATATGAGCATTACTTTCGGATTTAAAAGCGTATTGTCTTCTTTGTATTTCCTCCTTTGTAATATTCTGACCTGTTTTGATTGAACATTTATCAAAACCAGGATCTTTTATATGCTTGAAATAAAATGTATGTTCTTCCTCGTAATTTTTTGTACAACTTAATTCAAGAGCTGTACCACATTCATCACATACAAGATAAGGATTGTTTTCTTTGTTGCGTTTACGAAGGGAACGCCTTAATAATACATATTGGTCCCTATCTTCAAATTTATCAAGGGAAAAACCAGCTGTAACAGTTAAATGAGTATCTCTGTTGAATAACTTCTCTATAGTTCGTATAGGAAAAGGCATAAAAAATTGTTTATAAAAACCATAAATTTTCTTTTCCGAAATCGGGGATGTTGTTGCTTTCGAAATGGGGGTATTTTTCGGCGACCATTTCGGGGTATTTTACAGTAACGGGCAAATTCTGCTGGGTTACCGATGTCCAGTACATACGGCTGAACTGGTAAACCTGATCAATCAGGTCGTTGATGAGTTTATTGTCTTCAAGCAGTTTTTCATCAGTTGACTGAATGTTGAGTTTTACCGGAAAGGGGAAACCATCTTTTGCGCCGGGCATGGTGTCACCATACCTTGTGTTGTTGCAAAGCAGGAATTGATTTCGCCCGATATTTACAAAGGTTCCGCTGTTGGGGATCATGTTGTTGGAAGGGCAGGCTTTATCAAATATCACAAGGTCGTGGGATTCGGTTTTATTTATCGTGATGACAATAACCGGAATATCGAGTTTTAAGCTGTATAGTACACGAAGTATCGGTTTCAGGTCTTTCCGGCTCATGCGTTTGTAAAAGTGAATTACGAGGCGTTCTATGGTGTTGTTTTGTTCAACAAAGGTTTCGACAGCATCACGAATGGAACCTGCCAGCATTGTTGTAGAGTGTGCGGAGTAACAATTGAAACTCTGAAAACGGCCATTATTAGAAAAGCAGAATGCGCTTCCTATGTATCGGCTTGCCATGTTAACGGACTTAAATGCACCAACACCTACAATTAAATCGTTGTAAATGGTTCTTTCCAAACGCCAGGGAATGCCTTCCAACTTTGCAAGGATTGCAATGGCTATATTCGGGAGACTGAAATTAAATGAAGGATCATTGATGGTCTCGGTTTCGATTACCTGGGATGTGATGTTGTATTTCAGAAGTTCGTATTTTATTTTGTAGTACAAACTATGTAAGGATTTATCCAAAACTTCTTTGGTATGTGGAGTAATGTATATTCCCAAATATCTTGTACCGGATATACGCGGCCATTTTTCAAGTTGTTCAGTGATCTCTGGCATAGGGTCTTTCAAATTCTGAAAGACAATGCTTTTATTAATATCAAGGAAATAGTTCATTTTAAGAAAATCCTTCAAGGACTTTGATCGTGCGCTTTCTTTACCATTGAACCAACTTATCAGTTTCTCGACGGTGGGACGGTCTGCCTGATGGAAAATAAGAATAAACTCAATTCTGTTGTGAGGAGTTGGAGCGTAGGGCCCATTTCTTACCAAGCCCATGAAGGGATTCAGGTCGGTTTTATTATTGCCAAAGATAAGCTGGTTGCTGTCTTTAGTCGTACTGAAAATCCTTTCTTTTGGAACACTTATAAAACTTTTCGATTTAACAGGGATTATGTTTTTGAACTCAGGTGTATTGAGATAGGTATCCACAAACCATGAAATCTCATCATAAAAGAATTTAAGTTTGTTTGGGGTTTTAACCGGATCCCATTCTAAAGATAATGCTGAACGCAAGGTATTACTTAATACAGGACGGACTTTGTTCAAATCTAATTTGGCTTCATCAGTCAGTTTGTTGTACGACATTATCTGACGGTCATATATTACCCTCGTGATGGCTTCTGCAGGAACATTGACTTTATTGAGACCTTCCTTAAATACTTTGCTGATTCCTTCGTAGGAAATAACAAGTTCGGGGAAATCGGTAATCCGGTTTATCTGAACTTTGAGGGCAAAGCGTTTGAAAATGAAGAATTGACCTGCGCTGGCACTTTTATCCCAAAACCAAAATTGGTTGTCATTAACAAAGTTAGGCGCTGTGAGGCATTTACCGGTATTCTGAAAATAATTATAAATAAGCCAACTATAATAATGCTTTGCAAAACGAGGACTTTTGTGAAGGTTAACGCTCAGTTTTTTATTTTCATTTTCAGAATTAAAGTTTACATAAAGATACCGTATTGCAGGATTTAAAGCCGGAAACAGTTCTTTGATATTTACAGGCCATTCGGGCTTGTGAATGGAATATAAGCCGTTGGTTTTTTCTATGGAAAAAGAGAAATCGGCTGTTACTGCAGGGTGGTCGAAGGTGAGGATATTTAATATGAGGTTTTGTGATGCCATTATTTTAATGAAGAATTAATAATGAAAAATGTTGAGTGTATTACCATCTGCAATAGTATTTATAATTGGATCATTATGTAATTGTTATAATGAAAGCACATTATGGACACTACGACCATGAAAATATCCCTGAGCTTCGACACTATGTCGAGGTTTATGTCGAAGTACACCTTCAGTAACCCTACAGGTAGTTTTAGCTTCGACACTATGACGAGGTTTATGTCGAAGTAACATTTATCCATTATACACATACTTATAATTAGGAGAGGTGGGTTTCTCACCATTATCTCCAATAAGACCTAAAGCAACAAACTTCTTTAAATGTCTATTTGCCTTCCTTTCATTAAAACCAAAATGACCTTCATATTCTTTTCTCGAAACTTCACCTCTGGTTTTCACAAAATCAAGCCCTGCAAGTTCTTCATCATTAAGTTGTGAAAGTACATCCGTATTGCCAAGACTGCGAACTGCATCAGGAGTACGGGGAAAAGTAACAACAAGGTCAGGTTCTACATACGTAATAACAGGTAGTGGCAGTTTAAATTTATCTCTCATTTCCCTGTATGTTTCCATCCCAACGCCTGTTTCTTCCATGTATCGCATGAGGTTAAATACCAATGCAAGCGATTTGTTCCGGCTGATTGATGTGGCATTGAAACCCTGCAAATCTTCGAGTTTAACGGGTGGAACCGGCTTGCCGGGACTTTTTACAACAATTTTATCGGGTGTTATTTCCAATTGGACTTTGGCCCCGTCAATGCTGTAATCTCTGTGAATAATGGCATTTATTATGGCTTCGTCAATTACTTCTGTAGGAAATGCGGGTACTTTGTTACGCTGGAATTTTGAACGGTCGAAACTTTCCGGAATAACCTTTTTTACCCATGCTTCCACCTGATCAGGAATCAACACCAGTGCATCATCGAAACTCTGAACATCTGTTTTGCCGTCACCGTAAGATACTTTTGCCTTTACGGAAGCCTGGGGAAATTTGAGCCGGGGTTTTTCGCCAAAAAGCAGAATGGCATTACCGGTGGGAATAATAGTTCCGGACTTTTTGTCTTTCTCAAGTAATTCCATTTGCAGGAGTTCTTTGGTAAGCGCTTCGGAGCCGACTTTTAGTTTGCTGCCCGATTCATCAATAAATTTTTGCAAAGCAACTTTGGACAAATCTGAAAAATCGGTATTTGCTGCCTGTTCGTTTAGCTTATTGCCAGTTTTTAGCTTGGTTTCAACGGCTTCTTTTTTCCTTTTATATGCTCCTTTCAGAAAATCTTTGTTGAAATCTTCTATGATTTTGTGCAGGTCGCGATCGAATTGATGCACTTTAATATTGTTTTCAAGTAAATAGTTGATGCCCCCATGATCAACTTTGGGGTCGGGGTCTTCTATGCCAAACCAAACCTCAGCGATCCGTGCATTTACTATTCTTTCGGAACAACTTATTTTAGGGGCATTTCTTGCACCGGGAGCACAAGGTTCGAGTGTAGCAAATAACCATGAGCCGGAAATATCTTTATCACGGTTCTTTTTATCAAGAACGGTGTATTCGGCATGGTCGCCTTCTCTTAGTTCACCCCGGAAAGCAGTATCAACAGTACCATCAGGAAAAACAAGCACAGCGCCAACCAAGGGACATGATTTGTCTTTACGTTTTTCATGAATAGATTCCTGCATGACTTTAATGGCCATCTCCATATATACTCGGGGTTTTTTTCGTTTTGATTCAGCCATGATAGTTTATATTTTTATTGATTTTGCTCGCGGCATTAATGACGTGAGCAAATTGTATTTTATTGTTTATTAATGTGTTATGCTTACTTAAAATGATGTGAAATGTTTGTTGCATGATATAAATGTTAAGTACCTAAGATTATTTGTTCAATTTCTTTGCTTGCTTTTTTCAAAACTTCTTTTGTCTGGTTTTTCAAATCAGATGCCTTTTGCCTGATAGCTGTAATATGATCTGCGATTTCTTTTTGCTTTTCAAGAGGTGGAATAGGTATTGGAAAATGATTTATGTCGTCTGGAGCTAAATGTCCATTTGTTGCACCAGTAATGTTACGTTTTATCTCAATTTGTATGGGTTTACTTCTTAAAAAATGATATACAAATGAACTATCTGCATTAGAATTTGTTTGAAATTTAACTATGTCACCTCCTAAAAAATAATCACCTTCATAATTCCACTGAGCAATTTTTCCAATTGTAGCACCAGTTATTACAATTAAAACATCACCTTTAATAAGTTTCTGATATTTTGTAAAAATATCTTTTGCAGTGAGAATATCATCAAATGAAATAGTGCCATCTGCATTAATGCAATTTATTTGAACCACAAAATTATTACCTTCTTTTTCTTCTTGACTTGGTAATGTTCCTTTAATTAAATTACCTTGAATAATATCATTTAATTGTTTTACTTGGTATTTGCTGTTTTTTATTGATTCAATGTTTAAAGAAAATTTTGATTGGTGAAAAAAAGGATCAAGTCGTTTGTTTGTAATTTCTTTAATTGAGCTTGTAAAAATTCTACTCTTTAAAGTATTTTCGGGGACTTCAGGGATGGTAATACCTAACTCACCAAGTAGATAATCATCAATACCTGCAAGTAATTTTTCAGCTTGAGAATCGTTTTTTGTTTTTTGCTCAACAACTTTTTTAGTAATATCAAGAATACGTTTGTCTTTTATTACTGGTATTGAAAGCAGGGCAGGGTAATCTAAAGCTGGGCGTGTTCCCCCCGTTGTTCTCCGGCTTGAAATTTTTTCACCAATATCTGAATTAAGAAAAGCTGCAATGGTTTCGCTTGCTTCTCTGCTCTCGGTCTTTATTACACAAATATGCTGATTTATATTGCCTTCAAAACCCTTTGGAGGAATTGAAGCAACAGCCATGCGGCCCACACCAGTAATTTTAACAAGTAAATCATCTTCAAAAACCTGACTACGTTTTAATTTTCCATTATGGGTTTCGAACGTAATATATTTGCAATCTTCTAAATTTAAAATACCTGTGGGGGATAGATTTTGAACCCGTATAAAAGGCACACCATTTTCTTTGTCGGTATAATATAATTCGCTTTCTGATGTGTTAGGCGTTTCACCGCTTGAGATGCTGATAACATAATCACGCAGTCGTTTGGGGATTTTTTCAAGCACTTTATTTTCTAATTCCACCAATTCCGGAATGTAATAAAAAGGATCAAGCCTTTTTTCGATCTTGCTTTTATGCAGAATGAAAACTTTATTGGGATTATGTATGGTTGAAAAAGTATAACTATTCATCACAGCTCAGTTTTATTTATGTGGTTAATGAAGCCGGATAACTCTCTGCCAATTTCGACCAATTCGTTGTTACCTGTATTTCTGCCCGTGGCATCGTAACCAATATCTTCGGCAATTGCCATGAAAATCGGGTAGTCGTCAAGTGTATTTTGTTTTGCCAGGTAGTATTTTTCGATGAGTTCATCTTTAAGGATATTTACCTTATCATTGAATGTCGATTGAATACTGGCTTTTTCATCTTTAATCAATACTGCAATGTCTTTTTTAGTTGCATCAGGAAATTCTTTTTTTGTTTCTTTTTCAAGTTTTTTAATATCATTTTTTTTCTCTTTTTCCCATTTTTCAATTTGTTCGACATACTTATTATCGGTTTTAATCTGCTCTTTAATTTTGATTTTTTCCAAGCAGATTTTCTCACTTTTTTCAGCACTGTGTTTTCTGAGAAACAGGACGGAAGTCTTGACACCAGCACCTTTTGCCATAAAAGCAGATTGCGGCATAGAAATAACCGCAACAATCCGGTATAATTCTTCAATCTGTTCCCGAACGTATTGCATACTGCTATTTGTGAGAATGCCATCAGGAATAACGATAGCCAAATAAGCGCCAGATGTCAGAAATTTATGACACTGTTCGAGAAAAAGGATTTCGGTGTCCTGGGATTCCCTGACGGTATGTTCTATGGTTTTTTTAATGTTAAGCCAGTCTGTTTCTTTTGTCCCCAATTTGTACAAACCAAGATAAGCAGCCATGCTTTGTTTAACTTCACTGCCAAAAGGCGGGTTGGTAATAATGAAGTCGAAAGAATTGTATTTGAACTCAGCATTAGTTTTTTGCAATATTTCATCATCTAACAGGCCGTCTTTTGCAATTACATTAGTGTGACCATCATCATGAATGATCATATTCATTTTTGCAATTCTTGCAATCTGTTCATTTACCTCAATACCAAAAAGGTTTTTTTCGGCAAAACCATGCCAGTAATTGAAATGTTCAAGATTTTGTTTTGGGTTTGTTTTATGTTCCGGAAAATATTCATCTGCCTGTTTCCTTACTTTGCTTAATGCGTGAAGCAGGAATCCGCCACTACCACAACTGGAATCGAGAACACGGCTGTTATTGTCAATAGGAAGGGATTCAACAATAAAATTAATAATTGTACGTGGAGTAAAGAATGCGCCAAAAGCCCCTCTGAAATATGAGCCTGTGAATGTTTCAAACGCTTTGCCTTTACTATCCAAATCGGTTTCGTTAAGATTTATCCTTTGCAAGTATTTCACAACTTCCCGGACTTCCAAGGGAGAGAGGTTGATATTTTCCTTGAATACTTCGGGGTCTTTTTCTTTACCGACATCATAGAGCTTTTGAATCCTTGAAAATAATTCTTCAGCGGATTCATTAGAGAAAATCTGAAAATAATAAGGTTCACCATTTGGACGGGGTACAAATTTATTTTGATCGTTTAGTTTGTATTTTTCGTCCCATATTTTGCAAAAAATGAGTTTGTCAAATTCATCAAAAGCTCTTGATTCATCACGTTTACCACCCCAAAGGACCTGATGCGCCTGAGTGAATACTTTTACTAACTCATTTTCGGTAACAGTTTCTAACTCGAAAAATTTTTGTTTGGAATAACCATCGCCGGGTTCCTGAACATCATTAGTACTTGTCTGGCTTACACCTCCTTTAACATATTTATAGGGTGCAAGTTTGGATATTCCATATTGAGGAATGTCAGTAATCACAATTCTTTCTGCCGGCCTGACGGTAGGAATTTCGTAATAACTATCTTTCAGACCTGATGTTACCCACACAAATTTTGCACCCTCCGATACTGCATAATCACAGCCTTGTTTTTCAGCCTCAGCGAACAGAAATTCAGTTATATCAGATTTTTTGCATTCAACAATAATATGAGGTTTTTTCAATTGTTTATCTTCATATACTATAAGGTCGGCTTCACCGGTCTGAGAGAATTTTTTTACCGGAACAAATTGTTTTACTTGCTCAACGGGATAATTGTAATGAAAAATCAATGTGAGAAATGTTTCAGCCTGAACTTTCTCTTCGGGGTTGTTCCAATTACGCTTAACGTTTTGGTAGACGTAAGTAATGATTTTTTGTTCATCATCGAATTTGATCAGTCCTTTTTGAATACCAGTTTCAATGAGGTTATCCATGCTTTTACTTTTTTACAGAATCATAATTAATTTTCTTTTCAGCTACTTTTAAGGCTTTTTTTGCCATTACTTCATTCTTTAAAACATCGTAAACTTTTTCACCTAACCAAAGAGAAAGAAGATCGTCCTGGGATATGTTGAAGAAAGCAGCCATTTTGATTACCTGTTCACGTGAAGCTCTTTTATCACCTTTTTCGAGTTTGCTGATAAAAGCAGTGTCGGTTTCGAGGAGGGCAGCAAGCTGCCGCTGCAGGAGATTGCGCTTTAACCTGAGATTTTTGATGTGTTCGCCAAAATGATTCATATTGTTGAATGTTGACTTGTTAAATATGAACAAAAGTATACAAAAAAAAGAAAATATCAAAGTATAAAAAGAAAAAACTGCAAACAAAAATGCTTGCAGTTTTATTAAAGCGAAACTTTAAGTTAAACCTTTTTGTAAATACCGTATTGGGGCTGGGAGAGGTACTTACCCATCAGGTCTTTGAGCAATTTGTCAACTGACCGAACAGAAAGGTTGTAGCGTACTGCCAAATCAACGGCTTCCGCTCTTTTAAATTCAGAAGGCAATGCCTCAAAGAACCTGCGTTTGTTGTCACCAAAACGAAAAGTATAATTATCGTTTTGCTTCGGAAGGTTTTGATACATAAGCAAAGTGTGTTGCAAATACACACGGACTAAGTTCAGGGCAATGTTAAAATCGGAATCGGTACAATAAACTGTTTCTGAGGTGTTTTTCAGTTCAAACTTGCGAAGGGAGGAGAAAATCATACAAATACGAAAAAGAATAAGCCCCAGACGTTTTACGACACTGCCCGCATCTTCATCAATAAAGGTTGTAACCTCGCTGAGCATAGCACAGCATGTTTCATTGAGTTTGTCCCATTGCTGTCTTGATAATTCAACAACAGTCGGATGATAAGTAAGGAATGAAATCATCTCATGCACCCTGTTCGATAGGTCTTTGAAATGCGCTGTCAGGTTTACCTCACCAGCAAATGGCGATACATCGTGCCATTGTTGAACAACCTTATAAGCGTAGAATAAAAACCTGCTAAACAAACCATCTTCGGGAGAAGAAATAAGCCCTGTAACCTGCCCCGGAGTGCCAGAAAGAGCAACGGAGAGTTTTGGTTCCTTTACCTCATGGAACTCGTTGTTCGTTTTCTTTGAACTGGAAAGGCGCTCATGATGGAATGCTTTGCGAAGCATATCGGAATAACTGCCCCATTCCTGTTTAAGCACATTGCCCATGGTGTCCGCTTCGGTTTCGCAGATAATACCAGATTCGTTGTTTTGCTTCAGGTGTGAAAGTATTTTGGCATAACTTGAATTAGCCGGTATATATAGCACACGGAAAAGCGGCTGTTCCGGCGCATCCCCCGATGGTTCGCCTTTCTTACGGCCATACATATTTGCTTTATACTCGTTCATTTCAGTTTTATACCTCTGCAATTCTTCGTTGCTTTCCTGAATGAGCTGATCATGGTAAGCGTCACCAAGGCATTTAGCAAATTTTAAAGCGCCTTTGCCACTGGCTGCAGGAGCTATTATAAAGGAAAAGAGGTTAGGGTAAACTACCTGTTGGTAATAAACGCCACTAACCTGAGGCAAACAACCGCTAAGAATAGCTAATGCACCTGTAAGAAAAACATCACGTTCTCTGAGGTCCTTAAATGCTAAAGAACCAGATTTTAATAAATCAGGCAGTAAGGTATAAACAGCATCAGGTACAAACTCAGTGTTTTTCAGGTAATCTTCTTCCGGACAGTCATTCAAGGTATTAGAAAAATATACAGGGGTTTGTACTTTTGCAGAGTTAGCAAACTTTGCAAAGTCAGCAGAATGATTGTTGTAGGCGCTTTTAACGGATGCCCTGATTTCATGTTCGGACAAGTCGAAGTTTGCAATGATCAAGTCCAAAGCGACATCTTCAGGAATACCTTTACGGTTGCAATTAGATGCCAGCAGATAAATGAAGTTGTTCCGGTTGCCATCAATGTATTGTGATTTTTGCTCTGTAAAACTGATGCAGTCAGAAAACAGTGCCTGGTAATCAGGAGTGGTGGTTACAGGCGAAGACCGGGCAACAGGAGGAGTGGAGTCGGGCTTAATGAAAAGTCGTTTGTAGCTTTCATTGATATAAGTATCCGGGTCGTAAGAAACAAAACACAAACGTGTTATGTCTTTGCATTTGGGATCACAAGGAAAGCCCGTGTTGGATTCGTAATATGAAATGGCCTGTTTGTAAGCCATTTCATGCTGATCTGGTTCGGTATTCACCTCAAGCAATGCTTTTATGCCATTACCACCAGGGCTACGGAAACAAGCAATGGTTTGAGGGATAGCTGAAATCTTTTGAAAAGCCATGTCGTAACGGGATGGATCAATCTTGTCGAAATCGAGGCAAAGTATTTGGCTGTACTCAACAAGAGATTCAGCTTTGCGGGAATTCTTAAAAGTCCCTGAAGCAGTAAAAGCAGGAAGCTGCTTTTTCAGAAGGTCTGCGTTCTCCTTGTCATTATCGGCAATAAGGCCTCTGATTTGCTCAATTTCCTGCTTGTATTTATCGGATTTGATGTCATAGATTAGATGAATAATCCTTTTGTTTTCAACCGGCAGGGACATATTTTTGAAAATAGTTGCTTCTGGCATAATACAGTTGTTATGTAGTTAGACAAAAATTAATGGGTAGAAGCTATGAAATGCTTATCGAGTAAATTGAGTATGTCGGATAAGCGATAGTAAATCTTATTGCCGACCTGAGAAAACCCAATAATTTTGTCGATACGCCATTGTAAAGCTGTTCGCTTGCTTATGTTCATGATCTGAATGAACTCCTGGTTGTCGAAAAAAACCTGATCGGGATTATTCCGCTGTTTTTTTTCGAGGCGGTCAAGCATCAAGTCGAGCCGTTCCCTGATGTTATCAAGGGATTCGCGGCAATGATGGCAATGTTCCATGATTACCTCCTTTTGTTGTTAATGATATATTCCGTTGCCTGTTGCTCGATCTCATCCGTGGTAGTCTGCCGATTGCGTTGCAGCCAATTGTCCAGTTCACACCGGTTGAAATAAAGCCGTTTACCCTGCGGACAGAAATGAGGAATCTGTTTTGCACTGGTAAGCTTGTACAAGTGGCTTTCACTAATGTCGAGGTACTGACAAGCCTCATGAAAATTCAGTACTTCCTTTTTGAGCAAATTCTGCTCGGTAATGAGTGCTTTCAACTCATTAAGCTGTTTTAAAATTTCGTCCATTTGACTAAATATTAAAAATTTAAAAAATGGACTTCTGCGCAAAAGTCATCATCGATTGTCGATGACATGACAAAGTTCGGAACAAAGGAAAGGAGAGGGAAAAAACGGTATTTTGCGGGCTTGTGTAACTAATAGAAAAATAAGCACTTGTGAATACAAGGCGGTATTTTCAAAAGGTATTATAAAGACAAAATACCGTATTAACGGCAGGCAGGTAAATTATCGAGCCAGATATAGGAATCGGATACAGCTTTTGCGATCGCAGGAGTGCATTTACGGAACTGTTGTGATGTGTCAACTTTGTATCTATGATCAAGGTATTGCCTGTAATCAGCAGCCCTGAATTTACTTTGATGCTTATAGTTTTTTTCTCTGAAATATTTCTTAGAAATCAGGATTTTGAAAATAGCGGCCAGTTCTTTTTTCTTATTGTGTTTATTGGTAAAGTTGTAATCAATATCAATGAAATCATTCAGGTATAAATCTTCTTCGAGTTTGGAAAAAAGTTCAGGGTTAATAATATCTTCATAAGACAGCTTTCCTTTGTAACCTGAACGAAAATCAGCTTTATTAGGAACAAAGGCAGGTTTTTCAATTTTCTTATCATCATTAACAGAAACAGGGGTAAGGGATTTTTTCTTTTTTGAAGAAAGAAATTGAGCAATTGTATGAGCAGGATTATCTTGAATACTTTTTTCAACATCATAGTCTTTAAAAATGAAAGTGATAATTTCGTTTTCAGTTAATGCCTCATTACCGATAAATGCGGGATAAACATTCTTTATTTCTGTGTATAAACGAAAGAGAGAAATTTTCATAGCATTATGCACATATATGCTGAGCTTGTCGTGATATTTTTTTTGACCAAGCTGTTCGATAGTGTAAGCAAGGTTGTTTAGTAAACTGACAACTTGAAATTCTGAATCAATAGGGGTTTTGCAATTCGATACATTTGTTGCAATAGCTGCCCGAATACGAATACACTCGTTATTGAAGAGGTAAAAATAAAATTCTGATGCCTTGCTGAAAAAGTCAGTAATCACAAGCTCATTGTAATCGGATTGCAGGTCTGCAAACTTTGCAAGGTTTGCAATTCTTTCTTTATTGGGCAGATGATCTATCTTTAAGATTACAGCGTATTCTTTCAAAGAGCCCAATAATGCTTTGAAGAACTTTTCAGGATTGTCCTTGTTTGCCCTGACCTGATTATTGAGGATGTCGCGGAACTTTGTTTCAGATGAGTTTTCAGGCAGCCAGGGGGCTAATTCACCAAAAAGGATGTTATCGAAAATAATTGGTTTTACTATCATAAATCAAGTTTTATACGGTTTGCTGCTTCTTTTTTCTTTTCATCAATGACTTTGGCATAAATCTGAGTTGTTTTAATGTCCTTATGGCCTAAAAGCTTTGAAACGGTATATATATCGGTGCCCAAAGTTAATTGTAAAGTTGCATAGGTATGACGGGCGCAGTGGAAAGTTATACTTTTTGTTATACCTGCCTTCATTACCCATTGTTGTAACCTCAGATTATGCCATGCACTGTATTTCAAACCAACAAAAACACGGTCGGTAGCTTTGCCACGAGTACCTAAAAAATCGGCTGCCTGTTCAGAAATAGGCAGGGTTTCGGCGCCTTTAGTTTTCTTTTGTACAAAACGGATATAATTACCGATTTCATTTGAATGCTGCACCTCAGACCAAGTCAATTTTTCGACATCAGAAAACCTTAGCCCGGTCATGGCGCTGAACAGAAAAGCTTTTTTCAGAATAGGAATTTCGCAATCAACTTTTACAAGGGCCTGCAGTTCTTCCAGTGTCAGAAATTCACGTTCCGGTTCACCGGGCTTAATACCATCGGTGCTATCGGCAGGGTTTTGCTGAATGATTCCTTCTTTGTATGCTTCTCTCAATGCTGCACGCACTTTATTATAATATGATGATGCAGAGTTTTGAGAAAGATTTTGCTTGGCAGGCGTGAGCGCTTCTTTCTGCAGGTATTCTTTGAAATCTTCAAGCCATCGTTTGTTGATCTGGGCAAAAGTAACTTCAAAAGTTACGAATTTTTTCAAGTGTTTTAATGTGCTGTCCCAGTTGCCATAGTTACCGGAACTGTCTTTCCTTTTCTCAGTAAGATACTCGAAGTACCTAAGGAAACTGCTTTTCATCTTGCTCTGATCCTGAAAACCAAAGATTCCATTTTTTAATTCCAAATGTCTTTTAGAGCGAATGGATTCTGCTAATTCCAGGATTTTTTTATTCTCATCCCGGACTGTTTTTGGTAATCTGCCGGTTTGAGGTTCAGGAACAAGATAAAGTTGCAGATATTCATATTTGCGTCTACCCTGATGATAGTAGTCAAGGTATAAGCTGATCTTGTTTCCTTTCTGACGTTGCCTTAATGTTACTTGCATAATGGTTGTTATATGAATAAATTGTCAATTGCTTTCCGAGGTACGATAGTTCTGCTTCCAAGTTTGGCGGCTTTCAGGGTTCCTTTAGAAATCATTCTTTGGATGGTTCTTCTGCTTGCACCTAACAGGGTTGCAGTTTCATTCAGACTAAGAAATTCTTTTTTCTGAACAGAACTATCGAATTTCATTTCTTCGGGTTTGCTCAGAGAAGGTTGTATGGCGGATTGTATTTTTTCTTCACGTTTTAGTTTTTTGTAATGCCTGCTGTTGCACACATGGCCACAATACCTAGTATAAAGGGTTTTGGCTTCAAATTCTTTACCGCAGTACTCGCAATTTTTTTTAAAAGAAAGGTTGCTACTCATATATGCCTATTTATGTCTATAGTTGCCTGTATGTGACTATATGTGTCAGAATGTGACATCATCTCGCCTTTATGTTGCCCGGAAACAAGGGCAACAGATTTGGGCAACAAATCAGCAACAAATTTAACTAAAAAAGAGGGGTTGGGCAACAAAAAAGAGAAAAAGATATTAACAGAATGTAAACAATAACAGACTGTTAGAAAATAAAAGAAGGAAAATTACTTTCCGATACAAAACTTCTCAAAAATATTCCCAAGTATATCTTCAGTGGTAATCTCTCCGGTGATTTCTCCTAAATAATGCAGGGCGGTCCGGATATCTGATGTGAGCATGTCGGATGGAAGATTATCTTTTAATGCTTTTTCAATGTTTGTAACAACATCCAATGTTTTGCTTAAAGCTTCATAATGGCGTATGTTTGAAACTACAGCTTGGTCTGTGTGTTGTTTTTCTCCAACGGATTTCAGTAATGAGTCAATGATTAAACTGATGTTTTGCTTGCGTTTGGCTGAAACGAAAACCGTTTCGAGTTCTACAAACTGACTGAACTTTTTGGGAGTTTTTACCAGCTTGTCAATTTTATTGGCAACGATTACAAATTTTTTTGCAGGGTTTTGAATGTGTTGTAAAAAATCATCAAGGTCATTTTTTATTTCGTCAAAGGTAGTTTCAGAAATGTCAACTACATAAAGTACAATTTGTGCCTGCTCAATTTTTTGATAGGTACGTTCCACACCCATCTGCTCTACCTCATCATCTGAAAGTCTTAACCCCGCTGTGTCAATAAAACGGAATGTAGTCCCTTTCACTGTCATGGTATCCTCTATGGCATCTCGTGTGGTGCCGGGTATTTCTGATACTAAAGCTTTTTCTTCATTCAGAAGTGCATTCAGCAATGTGGATTTGCCGACATTGGGCTTGCCAATAATTGCCACAGGGATACCATGCTTAAGCACATTCCCCTGTGCAAATGATTCTTTAAGATGCGTTACTTCATGTTTGATATTAGCAACAAGTTTTAAAAGTTCTTTACGACTGGCAAACTCCACATCTTCTTCGCCAAAGTCAAGTTCCAGTTCAATCAACGATGAAAAGTCCAGCAGTTGTTTTCGTAGGGTACTGATTTTATCAGAAAAACCGCCCCGCATCTGATTTAATGCCAGGTCATGGGCATTTTTTGAGTTGGCGGCTATCAAATCGGCTATGGCTTCGGCCTGCGACAAGTCAAGCTTTTTATTAAAGAAAGCTCTGAGGGTAAATTCTCCTGCACCGGCATGACGTAACCCTGACGAAAGCAACACCTCCATGATACGCTTCTGGATATAAGATGAACCGTGACAGTTTATCTCAGCCATATCTTCACCAGTGTATGAATGAGGTGTTTTAAAAAAACTTAACAGCACATGGTCGATAAGCTCTTTTTTAAAAATAATGCTTCCGTAAACAAGTGAGTATGGTGTAATGCATTTTAATGCATTTTTTTTATAGGGTCTGAAAATTTTTTTAATTACAGGATAAGTGTCTTTCCCACTGATGCGGATCAGGGCTATTGCACCAGTGCCGGCAGGCGTGGAAATGGCACAAATAGTATCGTCGGGCTTAAAAATATTACTCAGGGACATCAGAACGTGATTTTGTGAACAAAATTAGCATATTATAAAGTAAAACGGCAAAATATCGGGGAAATTCCTATTTTTGCCTCTATGTTACAAGGGAAAAAAGTAGTGGTGGTGATGCCGGCATATAATGCCGAAAAAACACTCGAAAGCACATACAATGAAATACCTTTCGATATCGTTGACGATGTCATAGTGGTTGACGACGCCAGCCGGGACCGCACCGTTGAAAAAGCCCTTGAATTGGGAATAAAACATGTTATCAGGCATGAAAAAAATAAAGGTTATGGCGCAAACCAGAAAAGTTGCTATGATTATGCATTAAAACTGAATGCAGATATTGTGGTCATGCTGCATCCGGATTATCAATACACTCCCAAACTGCTGCCGTCTATGGTTTATGTAATTGCCAACGGTCTGTTCGATGTGGTTCTTGGCTCACGGATACTGGGAAGAGGCGCATTACGGGGCGGCATGCCCTTGTATAAATATATTTTCAACAGGTTATTGTCATTGTTTCAAAACCTGATGATGGGGCAGAAACTCTCAGAATACCATACCGGCTACAGGGCCTTTTCTAAACAATTGTTACAGAAATTAAACTATCAACAGTATTCTGATAATTTTGTTTTCGATAACCAGATGCTGGCGCAGATATCCTATGAAGGTTACGAAATCGCTGAAATAACATGCCCGACAAAATATTTTACTGATGCTTCATCAATTAATTTTAGCAGGAGTGTATTGTATGGCATTGGAGTTTTGAAAACATCCCTGAAATACAGGCTGCAGAAGATGCATATATCGAAGTACAAAATTTTTGATAAGCCCGAAGATGCCAGAAAATAGTACGCATAATTCCATATGCTTTTTTTGCCACTCAGTAAATAACGATTTTTTATTTAATACGGAAGATATTTTCGGGTATACATACCAGCTGAGAAGATGCAGAGATTGTGGCTGTGTGTTTCTATCGCCGCCTCCTTCTGAAGTGGCGCTTGACAAAGCTTACGACTATTCGTATTATGGCAGTGCAAAACATAAATTCGGTGTGAGCATGGTGGTGAAAGCTGTTGATTTTTTTAGAAAAAAACGAGCTGTTAAAGTTTCCCGTATGATGGAAGAAAATCAGAGAATACTTGATGTGGGTTGTGCCAGAGGTGATTTTCTCAGGTATTTATCTGCCAAAGGAAATTTTGAACTTTATGGTGTGGAACGTACAAAAAACGGTGCATTTATCAAAACTCAGGATACTCATATTAAAATTCAAACTGCACCTCTTCATAATAATGATTTTCAAACAAACTTTTTCGATGTAGTTACCATGTTTCATGTATTTGAACATCTTGAAAACCCTTTTGAGATGCTGAAAGTTATTGCTGATATTTTAAAACCGGGCGGAAAATTTGTAGTGTCATTTCCGAACATTGCCAGCTGGCAGGCGCAATGGTTTAAAGGAAAGTGGTTTCATCTTGACCCGCCAAGGCACCTTTGTTTTATTGAACCTCGCCGTTTTGTTTATGTCATGAATTCATTGTCTTTTGAGCTTCACTCCCGCACATATTTTTCTATGGAACAAAACCCATTTGGTTATATACAAAGCCTGTTGAATGTTTTTTGTAAAAAAAGAGAAGTGTTGTATGAACGCATAAAAGGAAATACTCATTATGCCGGTGAATATGGCAAAGTAAATGTTTTTTTTCAAAAGCTACTGGCACTGCTCTTACTGCCTTTTGCTGTTTTTCTGAGTCTTTGTGAAAGCATTGCAGGGAAAGGCGGAACATTAAGATTTGTTTTTATAAATAAGAAATCATGATACTGATAATTATTGCCATAACGTCTGTTGTTTCAATTATTGCCATGCAAAACCATGAATGGTTTTACCGACTGCGTTTTAATCCCTATCTTGCTCTGACCTCAAAGCAATGGTACCGTTTTATAACTTATGGCCTGATACATGCCGGATGGATGCACCTATTAATAAATATGTTCGTACTTTATTCCTTTGGTGATGTGGTATTGCAGTATTATGTTTATCTTTTTGAAGCTAAGGGCTATTATTATTTTGCTTTATTATATGTTGGAGCAATAATGATTTCTGTGCTACCATCTTTTGGTAAACACAAAAACAATCCCTATTATAATGCTGTGGGTGCTTCAGGGGCAGTATCAGCCGTAGTATTTGCCAGCATACTTTTCGCACCTATGGGAAAAATATACTTGTTTTTCATTCCCTTTGGCATTCCGGCTTTCATTTTCGGTGTCTTATATCTTATTTATTCTGCTGTAATGGCAAAACGAGGAAAAGATAATATTGGCCACGATGCTCATTTCTGGGGTGCAGTGTTCGGGATAATATTTACAATAATATTAAAACCCGCTATTGCTTTGTATTTTTTTGACCAGGTGAAAACTTTTTTTGGAATGTAAAAAAAAGAGGGCTGCGGCCCTCTTAATAATCATAATGTATTTTCTAGTTTAATTTAATCTTCACCAGATAACTTCCTGTATTAGAAGCGTTATATACTGTCTCGTAAATAGACAGGTAAATATATCCGTTACCACTGATTGTTCCATTATACAGTGCACCGGCTTTTATCATAGTGCCCGATTCTCCGACTTTGAAAACAACATTTCCATAGGTAGGATAGGTGGAGGTTGACGGAGAACTGTAGTCAGCATCATAGTCATAATCGGCATTTGCGCCGCTGTATTTGCCATCGGGTTTGTATTTATAGCCTGAAAGGCTTGCCAGTGTGATTTCGCCGCTGGCAGAAATTTTTATTTTCTGGCCACTTTTTACATAGATGCTTGTCTTGAACCATCCGCCATTGGTATTGCCGGAAATATGTTTGTTGGCCAATAAAGTAAATATTGCTTCCGTCATATCGCCGCCTTTATAAAAAACATCTATGCTTTTAATTTTTTCACGCGGCACTTCGAGATTACCATATTCGGTCTTTAGTGAAACACTTTTAAGATTAAAACTGCCTCCAATGCGGTAACCGTTGTCGGTAACTATGACATCATCTCCCACAGAAGCTTCATCGTAATTATATTTTGATTTAAGCTCATTCAAAGCCATTTCAGCAGTATAGTCTTCGCTAGTAGGAGGGATATAGCTTTCGGAATTGATAACGTCTTCAATCACAGGTATGCAATTCATGCTCAAGGATGTTAGCGCCTCATAAGCTTTTTTGCGAATATTTTCCGTGGAATTGTTTAGGTCTATTATCAGGGATTTTATGTTTTCTTTCTGTGTTTTATCGGGCGATATGCCAAAAAGCACCTGGCTGATGTTTTTTGTGGGTATATCAAGTTTTCCCCACAAAGTAGCAAGATTGACATTGTTAATCTGTGTGGTGCCGGTTATAACATTGCCATCCCGCAAAGATAGGCGAAACTCGGTTGTTTCTTTCTGCCCGAAAGACTGTGCGACTAATAAAATGAACATGGTCAATGAAACAAAAAATACTTTTTTCATAATTTCTGTTTTAAGGTTAATAAATCAAATAATAATCTTTTTGGAGATGATTAAAATATAAAATTATATCTAATTTTTTAAAATTACAAATAATAATTAATAACATTAAAATTATTTTTTTATTATTAAAATTTATAATTTTGGATGCAATGAAAAAACAAAATGAGTATTCTGGTAAATAAATTTTCGAAAGTAGTGGTGCAGGGTTTTACTGGCAGTGAAGGCACATACCATGCAACAAAGATGATAGAATACGGCACTCAGGTTGTCGGCGGTGTAACGCCCGGAAAGGGAGGACAGAAACACCTTGGCTTGCCTGTTTTTAATACGGTTTCTGAAGCTGTTGAAAAAGCCGGAGCAAATGTTTCGCTTATTTTTGTTCCCCCTGCTTTTGCTGCCGATGCTATTATGGAAGCTGCCGATGCAGGGATTGGGGTAATCGTATGTATTACAGAGGGCATACCCGTTCAGGATATGGTAAGGGTGAAACATTATTTATCAGATAAACCTTGTCGGCTGATAGGGCCAAACTGTCCGGGGATAATCACACCCGGTGAAGCCAAAATAGGCATCATGCCAGGCTTCATTCACAAAGCAGGATGTGTGGGCATAGTCTCACGCTCAGGGACATTAACTTATGAAGCGGTTGACCAGATTACAAAATGTGGCCTGGGGCAATCCACGGCTATTGGTATCGGTGGCGACCCTATCATAGGCACAACCACGCTGGATGCTGTGAAGTTGTTTATGGAAGATGATAACACCAAAGGCATTGTTATCATTGGCGAGATTGGCGGCAGTATGGAAGCTGATGCCGCTGCATGGATAAAGAAACATGGAACAAAACCAGTGGTGAGTTTTATTGCCGGGGCAACAGCACCCAAGGGAAGAACCATGGGGCACGCAGGGGCTATCATAGGCGGAAAAGAAGATACCGCCGAAACTAAAAAAGCTTTATTGAGAGACGCAGGAGTTTATGTGGTGGATTCTCCTGCCGACATAGGTGCGAAAATGGCGGAAGTAATCAGATGACTACTCCTGGTCTTTGGTGCTATCCGCCTTATGGTTTATTTCAATAAGTTCGGCATTATCATACGTATCAATGATACGATACCGATATTTGTTTTTAACAATAGCTTTTAAGCTGTCGTTGGAAAACAACAGAAAAAATGTCAGTAAAGAGTCGGCCTCGGCGGTTCGTGCTGTATGAAATCCTATAAAACCCTGCGAGGTAAGTAAAATAAGCACAGCGGCCCAGGCCCAGTAAGTACTGTAATTCCTGTAAAGAAAAACAAATACTAACAATATGGTCAGCGCTGCGGCTATGGCAGAAGGCAAACGCAGAGCCAATTCATTATATCCAAACAATTTTACAAAGACAATTTGCGCCCAGAGGGTCAAAACAGGTTTTGTATTGCAGATATCGGGGTGGCCTTCAAAGTAGTTTGCGAAATAATTGCCGTTATGAATCATTTCATACGTGTTTACAGCAAACATTGATTCGTCCCATAAGCGCATGTGGAAAGCTCCAAGCTTCACAAACACAACAAGGTATATCAGCGCCAACAGAAATATAATCTGAACGATGGTACTAATCTTTGTCTTATCAAAAATCATGATTTGTCAGGAGTTTTTGTTACACGATGACAGTATTATATCAGGGAATGTAATCATAAGCTCCCATATCCGGCGGTGGATTCAGAGTTCTATTCTTTCCTTCCAAATCAAAAGTAAGATTTAACCCTGAAGAGTAAATAATATTAATATACCCTGCATCAATAGCAGCTGAACCGGGTTTCAGAGTGTAATCATTGTTTTCGTAATTATTAAAAAGCACATCTGTATTAAAAACACAGTTTAGAAAGAAACTATTACTGTTGTACAAGGTAGTTTTTAGAAGACAATTTTCAAACGTATAATCAAATGATGCTCCATCTGTACTATCAATCAAGACTTCTTCGGAATTACTTCCATAAACGATGCAGTTTCCGAAATAGGCAGAGTCCAGGTCTCCTAAATACATAGTTCCGCTGGCAAGGTCTTCGTAATAATTTGATACAACAAGGGATGGCGTTTGTCTTGATGAATAATTGTAATAGTTTCCCAGTGTGCAATGCCTGAAATCATAAGCGCCGCCGGTTGTTATACAGACAGCGTAACCGCCGCAATTAGCAAAAACACAGTTCCCTGCAGTGATTTTGTAATAGCGTGTCAGCAGGCCAATACCAGTCATGTTTTTTATGATGCTGTTGCTGAGTATAAGGCGGTTTCCCATGGAAGCATCCATAGTTTCGGCCTGAATGCCGATAAATGCATTTTTAATGATGGCGTAATTAATCACATTGTTGATACTGCCTTCATTGAGCCATATCCTGTCCCATTGCCCTGGCAAGTCTTTATAGGCTGCTTCGAGGCGGCTGCCTTGAAAGACAACAGGTTCAGCCATGGTGCCGTTTACTTTAAGAGAGCCTCCCTTGTACACCCACATGCCCGACCCGCTGTAAAAATGTATTCGACAACCTGGGTCAATAGTGAGTTTTCCTGTCGAATCAACCACAGCATAGCCATAAACAAGATAAGGCTTGTCATTGGCCCATAAAATATCCTCGTTTTCAGCGGCAACGATTTTGTAACGAAGGCTGCCGAGGTTTTTGTCGGCAACAATATAATGAGCATCCTGCCCCCAGGCTGTAAGGTCAACATCCTGAATGTTTCCATTGATTTCAAAAATAATCGAATCCCTTACCACCATGGGTGAATTGCTGTTTTGTGGGTCAACTGTAACTTTCACAAAAATAAAAATACTGTCGTTGGGTCTTATTTCAACATTATCAATTTTATATCCCGGAGCACCGTCAACATTCATGCTGAACTGTGAACCTGAGCCTTCGGCAAGACGAACACTGGATATAACAATTTTATCGGAAGTAGGATTCTTTACATAAAACATTTTGGTAGTGGAACCAACCGTTGAAAAAACTGTGTCAAACAGTATTGACTCCGTTGATAGTATTAGTGTTACCGAAGGGTCATCATTTATAAGATTGTCTTTCTTACAAGAAGAAAAACAAATTAATCCTGTCAGAAAAAGTAATAAAAAATATATGTACAGCCTGATTTTCATTTGCATTGATATAAACGCTAAATCTAATCAAATAGGTATGCAAAGTTACTTAAATTGTCATTTCATGAAATATTCTTTTTGTATTACGTGTTTATTAATGTTAGTTATTCAGTTTTTATTTTTCTGTTGAGTATTGAATAGTAATAATTTATGTAATATTTTATTTAACAAAAACGTAACAAAGGCCCTATAAATGATTAAAAATTAATTTCTTATCTTTGCAAAAAGTATTAAATACAACAAAATATTTACTTGATTTTACGATGAGTTATATTAAATTCACCAAAGAGGAACTAGTTAACCTGAATTATTCGTTAAAAAGAGAGTTTATACGTTCAAATAGGGCAGGGGCTTTTGCCATGTCAACCATCATAGGTTGCAATACCCGCAAGTATCATGGACTGCTGATAGTGCCTCAGCCCGGCCTTGATGGAGAGAACCATGTGCTATTATCAAGTTTTGACGAAACAATAATCCAGCAGAATGAAGAATTTCAATTGGGCATACATCGCTATCCCAATGGAGTTAGCAACCCCAAGGGGCATAAATATATCACCAGCCTTGAAATGGAACCTATGCCTAAGTTTACCTATAAAGTGGGAGGTGTGACACTTTCTAAAGAAATGTTATTCTGTATCGAAAGTGCTCGTTTCCTGATTAAATATACTCTTGAAGATGCACATTACCCTACACTTTTAAGGTTCAAACCTTTCCTTGCTTTTCGTAATATGCATACATTAACAAAAGCAAATGTTGATGCAGATACAAATTATAAAAGTATAAACAACGGCATCAAGATAAAAATGTATCCCGGTTATACATCGTTGTTTCTGCAATTTTCAAAAAAAACCAGCTATACACACGTACCTCATTGGTACTATAATATTGAATATTTGGAGGAGTTGGAAAGAGGATACGAATATTTAGAAGACCTGTTTGTTCCGGGCTTCTTTGAAACATCATTGAAAAAAGGCGAGAGCATTATTTTTTCTGCAGGCACAGAGGAAATAGATACCGAATTGTTAAAACGAAAATATTCCTCAGAAATTAAAAAAAGAATACCTCGCGATAATTACAAAAACTGCCTGATTAATTCTGCCCTGCAGTTTTTTGTCCATAAAAATAAAAAGGTGGAAATAATTGCTGGTTATCCCTGGTTTGGGCGCTGGGGGCGCGATACCTTCATCGCATTACCCGGACTGACTCTTGCTGTAAATGAACCTGAGAAATGCAAGGCCGTGATTGATACCATGGTGGCTGAACTAAAAGGTACACTCTTTCCCAATATGGGAAACGGCAACGATACTGCCTATAATTCTGTTGATGCTCCACTATGGTTTTTCTGGGCTTTACAGCAGTACGCTATTTACACCTGCAGCCAGGATAAAATATGGAAAGAATACGGAAAAAAAATGAAAATGATATTAAACGGCTATCGTAATGGGTGTGAGTTTAATATAAAGATGCAGGAAAACGGCCTGGTATATGCCGGCGAACCCGGAAGGGCGCTTACATGGATGGATGCCGTGGTGCACGGCAAACCTGTTACGCCGCGCACAGGGTTCGATGTGGAAATCAATGCGCTTTGGTTTAATGCGATTATGTTTTCTCTCGAAGTGGCGCGTCTTGCCGGAGATAATGATTTCGTTGATGAGTGGTCGGAAATATCTTGCAAAATACCGGCCGCATATAAAGAAACTTTCTGGAACAAAGACAAAGGATATCTTTGCGATTATGTGGATGGGGATTATAAAGACTGGTCGGTGAGGCCAAATCAGATTTTTGCAGCCTCATTGCCTTACAGTCCGCTAAGTGAACAAATACGTAAACTGATACTTGATATTACGGAAAAAGAATTACTCACAAGACGAGGTTTGCGCACACTATCTCCCAAATCACCTGAATACAAAGGTTCATATAAAGGCGACATCATTGAACGTGACAGTTCATACCATCAGGGAACAGTATGGCCATGGCTGTTGGGGCATTATGCCGAAGCTTATCTGAAAATACATGGTAAAAGCGGCCTGGCTCATATAAAACAACTTTACGATAGTTTTGAACCCGTGATGACTGAACATGGTATTGGCTCTATCTCTGAAGTGTATGATGGCGACCCACCCTATATGCCCGGAGGTGCCCCATCGCAAGCATGGAGTGTAGCCGAACTTTTAAGAATGGGTTATCTGATTGATAAATATTATAATGAAGAATGATAATTGTCAAACATAAAATTAAACAACAAAACAACCTAACAGCCTTATAGTCTTAAAACCTAATAAAATCTATAAATGAAAGTATTAATGTTTGGCTGGGAGTTTCCGCCACATATCACAGGGGGCTTAGGTACAGCTTGCTATGGGTTAACAAAAGGCCTGCTGAAACATCATGTGGAAGTGCTTTTTGTCGTTCCAAAAGCATACGGGGATGAGAGTCAGGAAGCGGTAAGGCTGATTAACGCAAGTGATATAAATATTGATTTCTCCAGCAGCATATATCAGGAATACTGGAAACAGCTGACATATATTGAGGTAGGCTCTAATCTAATTCCTTATGTGGGAGAAGATGAGTTTGTAAGGATTACTTTCCAAAATCAATTGGATAAAAAAACAGAAGAACACAGTATATTTTCTAAGCAATATGCATTTTCAGGAAAGTATGGTAAAAATCTGATGGAAGAGGTAACACGTTATGCTCTGGTGGCATCATCCATAGCAGCTTCGAGTCAATTTGACCTTATCCACGCGCACGACTGGCTGACATATCCTGCAGGAATGGCGGCAAAGAAGGTTAGCGGAAAACCCTTGGTAGTGCACATGCACGCTACAGAATTTGACCGTTCAGGGGAGCATATCAATCAGAATGTTTACGACATCGAACGCAAAGGTATGGAAGCCGCCGATGCAGTGATTACAGTGAGCAATTATACAAAAGACATTGTGGTAAACAGATATGGCATTAACTCCGATAAAGTTTTTACCGTACATAATGCTGTTGAATATTATGGCGATAAAACAAAATCTGTTGAAAGAAGTGTCAAAGAAAAAGTGGTAACATTTTTAGGGCGTATCACCTTTCAGAAAGGCCCTGATTATTTTGTGGAAGCTGCAAAAAAAGTCATTGACAAGGATGATAATGTCCGCTTTGTGATGGCAGGCTCAGGCGATATGTTCAACCGCATGATAATGCGTGTGGCACAACTTGGCATATCTACAAAATTTCATTTTACGGGATTTTTAAAAGGTGATGAAGTGGATAAAATGTTTGCCCTTAGCGATGTGTATGTCATGCCTTCTGTTTCAGAACCTTTCGGTATTTCTCCTTTGGAGGCTATGCGGGCTGAAGTACCGGTTGTTATTTCAAAACAATCGGGCGTGTCTGAAGTGCTGAAATATGCCATCAAAATTGACTTCTGGGACATTGATGCTATGGCAGATGCTATCTATGGCTTGCTGCATTATGATGCTTTGTCAAAAGTATTCGCCGAAAAAGGAAGGGAAGAAGTTATTAACCTTAAATGGGACAATGCAGCAGCAAAGGTGAAGGATATTTACAATAACATGATTATTCAGAAATAACAACATAATATGAGGTCCATTTGTTTTTATTTTCAGGTACATCAGCCGTTTCGATTAAAGACATACCGTTTTTTCGAAATAGGCAATGACCACTTTTATTTTGATGATTACCGAAACAAATACATCCTGGGAAGAATAGCAGAAAAATGTTACCTCCCGATGAATTATTTGTTGCTGGAACTTATCCGTGAATACGGCTCCGCCTTTAAGATTAGCTTTTCATTATCCGGAACGGTTCTCGACCAGTTTGAACGTTTTGCGCCCCAGGTGCTTGAAAGTTTTATTAAGTTGGCTGAAACGGGAAGTGCGGAATTTCTTGCAGAAACATATTCCCATTCGTTATCAGCAATGAGAAGTGAACCCGAATTTAAAAGGCAGGTTGATGCACAGAAAGAAAAAATCAAATACTACTTTAAACAGGACTCATCTACTTTTAGAAATACAGAGCTTATTTATTCGGATGAAATCGGTGAAATGGTTGCCAGAATGGGATTCAACACCATGCTTACCGAAGGCGCCAGGCATATACTTTCGTGGAAAAGCCCTAACTACATGTATTGCAATGCCATAAACCCCAAACTGAAAGTGTTGCTGAAGAATTTTCGCCTTAGCGATGACATAGCTTTCAGGTTTTCACAGCAAAGCTGGGACGGATGGCCATTGACTGCAGAGAAATTTGTAGGATGGCTTAATGATATTAATCCCTCAGAAGAAACAGTTAATTTATTTATGGACTACGAAACTTTTGGAGAACACCAGTGGAAAGAAACAGGCATCTTTGATTTTATGAAAGCCTTACCGCAATTTGTGTTTTCAAAATCAAAGTTTACTTTCAACACTCCTTCCGAATTGTCGCACCTGCTTCAGCCAAAGGCTGCAGTGAATGTTCCACATCCCATTTCCTGGGCAGACGAGGAGCGAGACCTTACTGCATGGCTCGGAAACGAACTGCAGAGAGACGCTTTTCACAAATTGTACGACCTGGAAGAAAAAGTGAAAAACAGCCCGGATGAGAAAATCCAGCTTGACTGGAAATACCTGCAGACCAGCGACCATTTTTATTATATGTGCACCAAATGGTTTTCAGATGGTGATGTGCATAAATATTTCAACCCATACAATTCACCTTACGAAGCTTACATTAATTACATGAATGTGTTGAGCGATTTTATCATACGCCTTCAGGATATGCACCCTGTGAATTATGTTGAAAAAACTGATAATAAAACCGAAGATGTAAGTGTGTCCGTCAAAAAAGAGAAAAAAACCAGGCAGGTGAAAAAATCGGTTAAAACAACAATACCTACAAAATCTGCCAATTTACAAGGGATAAAAGATGTGCTCACCCTGAATAAAACATCTTTAAGGAAGCTGCTGAAAGATACAGATGTTACATTAATTTATCAGGCACTTACAGGCGCCGACAAAAAAGTGAAGAAATACATGTTGATAAATCTTGGGAAACTTCAACTCAGGGAATACAACCAACTGGCATACGGAAATGCCAACGTGAGCCCGGATGAAACTTCAAAAGCGCAAAAAAAGCTGGCCGCAAAGATTAAAAAGGTTAAATAATACAAGTTTTCTTGATGGGAGCAAACAAGCCGCGTTTTTTTGAAGAAGGTAAGGTGTATGATTTTCTGATTACCAACACAACATCTTTGCCTCCGGATGATGAGCCCTATTTGATTTTACTCAGCATGTTCCACACCAAACACCTGCTGCCTTCCAGATATTATATGCATTATGATTTTAAAACCGGGCAAAACATCCAATGCCGCGTAGATAAAATAAACTGCTCCGGCAGGATGTTTCTTGAACCCGTGAATCCATATTATAAAGCGGGAGAAGTATATGAATTCAACATAAACGGCAGGAGAAAAATTACTAATTCGCGGGGACTGGAAGAAGAGATGCTCATACTGGAAGATAAATGGAAGCAGGAGATTCCTATTAATACTACTGTATTGAATTCAACCTGCAAACAGACTGTTACTTGTCGTGTGGACAGGGTGAAAAAGGGAAGGTTGTATCTTTCGTTGCCTGGTCAAAATCCCGATGTTTCTGCATTTGAGATTAATAAGATGTATCTTTTAAAAGTAAAAGATATTTTCACCATGACTTATGATGAAGAATATTTTCGTTTGGAAGACGAGAGAGGCAGATTGCATTACTTGCGTGAAAAATATTATAAAAATTATGGTTTTGATGTAGGCGACATTATAAATTGCTGTTATCTTGGTTACACACCCGGCTATAACCATTATTTTGAACCCCAGCATCCCCTTTACAAAATTGGAAATGTTTATGAATTCCGTATTTCAGGAATAGACACGTTTATAAATGAATTTGGTAAAGAGGTTAGCAAGGTAAAAGTATATAACGACTCTCAAAAAGAATTTTTTGTGGATTGTAGTGCAATTCCCGATGTAAAAAACGGCATCGGGCAGTCGATTCGTTGCAGGGTAAATGATATACGTATGAGCCGCCTGAAACTTGAATGTTTAGGATAGTAAAAAATTTCCCTGCCTTGAATTGAATTACCATTTCATGTTATTTTCTTATTTTTGTTAAAACACTTAAAAATAAATGTCCGATATTATAAAAATACTCCCCGATAATGTTGCCAACCAGATTGCTGCCGGCGAAGTGATACAACGTCCTGCATCGGCAGTGAAGGAACTGCTGGAAAATGCTATTGACGCCGGTGCAGATGACATTCAGCTTATCATCAAAGATGCAGGAAAAACACTTATACAAGTTGTTGATAACGGTTGCGGCATGTCGGAAACCGATGCCCGTTTATGTTTTGAGCGCCACGCAACTTCAAAAATAAACGAGGCAAATGACTTGTATAAAATAGTTACCTATGGTTTCCGCGGGGAAGCATTGGCTTCTATTGCTGCCGTGGCTCAGGTGGAGATGAAAACTAAAAGAAAATCTGATGAAACAGCCACACTTTTGGCTATAGAAGGTTCTGAAGTAAAAAACCACACATCCTGCAGCGCTGCTGACGGGACATCCATATCCGTTAAAAACCTGTTCTTTAATGTTCCCGCACGCCGGGCATTCTTAAAAGCTGATGCTACGGAAACAAGTTACATTCTTGAAGAACTTCACCGCGTTGCCCTGGTTTATCCCGAAATCTGCTTTTCATTTTATAATAACGGAAAACTGTCAGGCAAATATGAAAAAACAAACCTCAGGCAACGCATCAATACTATTTTCGGGCCAAATTACGGTGAAAAAATACTGCAGCTGCAGGAAGAAACTTCTGTGGTAAAAATAAGCGGCTTTATTGGCAAGCCTGAATTTGCCCGAAAAACAAGGGGAGAACAATACTTCTTTATCAATAAACGCTTTATCAAACATCCTTATCTAAACCATGCCGTTGACAAAGCCTATAGCGAATTGATACCACAACAAAGCTACCCTTCTTATTTTATTTTTCTAACCATAGATACTCAGAACATTGATGTAAATATTCATCCGGCAAAAACCGAAGTGAAGTTTAATGATGAAAAGACACTGTATTCTATATTAAAAGCAACGATACGCAAGTCGTTTGGATTTTACAACATTACACCCAGCATTGATTTTGAAGCAGAAAGGTCTATGGATTTCGGGAATATTGACTCTCAGCAGTCCATTAAAATTCCCACTATTAAAGTAAATCCTGCTTATAATCCGTTTCAGCCAAGCGGACAAGGCCGAAATTCTATTGGGTTTCATCCTCCTGAAGATAAAAACCTGAAAAATTGGGAAAGACTCTATGAGTTGGGCAAAGAACTGAATACTGTTAACAAGGAAGGAAAAATTGATAATGATAGTCAGGAGAAAATAGCTGTTGATAGTGCAATTGCACCTTTTTTTTACTTTGGAAGAAAATATATTATCACAACGGTCAAATCCGGGCTGATGTTTATTGACAGTGTGAATGCTAGAGAACGGATTTTATTTGAACGTTTCCTGCATGCATACGAAACAAGCAAACCTGTATGTCAGCGACTCCTTTTTCCTCAAACGGTTACTCTTAACCCATCTGATGCGGAATTACTTTCTGAAATGCTTCCGGAAATGCAAAAGTTGGGATTCGATATAGAAGCCTTTGGTAAAAACACATTTGTAATTAATGGCTTGCCTATGGATATGGTAAACGAAGAAGTGAAAGATGTTGTTGAGCACTTGCTCGAAAGTTATAAAAAAAACCTCATGGAAGCACACTATGAGAAAAAAAACAACCTGATACGTTCTCTTGCTAAAAACCTTGCTTCAAAATCTCAGAGTTTATCTTCCCCTGAAGCAATGCAGGCATTAGCAGCAGAGCTTTTTACCTGCGATGTTCCCGAAACTTCCCCCTCAGGTAAATCAATATTATTTATTTTGAGTTATGATGATATCGAAAAGAAATTCAGATGAAAATAGTAAATCAAAAAAAAGTTGTATATTTGTTAATAAAAATTTTAAATTAACCTTATGAAAAAGTTGATTATTTTATTGATTGGCATTACGGCAATTAGCCGGTTTGCTTTTGCTCAGTCCATAGAAGGCAGAGCGGAATTTGATAAAACAGATTATCCTGCTGTTGTCGGCGAGTTTGCATTTACTTCAGATGTGGTTGAAGATGTTATTGTGGCAGATATGAAAGAAAAGGGGTTCAAAAAATACAACAATAAAAAGGGATATATGATATTCGAAGGGATACAGTTTACACAGATTTCCCCGAAAGCTATAAATTTTTACATCAGTATTCAAGAAAAGAAAAAAGAAAAAGAAAAGACCATAGTAACTTTTTTACTAAGCCTTGGCCTTACAAACTTTATCGGTAGTGGCGAAGACCCAAGTATGATCAATAACGCAAAAACATATATGAACGAACTTGCTCCAAAGTTTGTTGCTAAAAAACTGGATAACGATATTGAAGCTCAGCAGAAGGTTTACGACAAAGCAAAAAAAGATTACGAAAAGCTGATTAGCGAAGGCGAATCCCTTGTCAAGAAAAAAGCTGATATTGAAAATGATATCGTGAAGAATAAAGCTGATCAGGAAATACAGAAAGCATTGATGGACAAAGAAAATACCAACCTGCAAAACCTCCTTAACCAAAAGAAATAATATTTATAAATAGCTGTTTTAAACCCGCCCGAATTTATGAAGGCGGGTTTTTTTATTTCCCCATTACAAATTCGAAACTCCAAAATTTTCTGTATTATTCATCGAATTGTTAGATGCAATTATTATATTTACAGGCTGAGTTTTCCAATGAAAAGAATTAAATTATTTGTGTTAATCATTCCTTTATTTGCAGGATTTATTTATGCAAAAATAGAAACTGCTGATAACTATCCTGATAATTCCCCATCCCGAAACAAATGGGTTGATTCGGTTTTTCAAAGTCTCACTCCTGAACAACGTATAGCACAGTTATTCATAGTGCCAGCATATTCCAATCAAAGCATAGAATCTGAAATAAATTCTAAAGTAACCGAGCAAATAAAACTATACAACATCGGAGGTATTTGCTTTTTTCAAGGAGGCCCCATCGGTCAGTCAGTTTATACAAATTATTGGCAATCCATAGCACCAACCCCTTTACTTATTGCCATTGACGGGGAGTGGGGTTTAGGCATGAGGCTTAAGGACAGTGCAGTAAGTTTTCCCTATCAGATGACTCTTGGAGCAATACAGGATAATGACTTGATATATGAAATGGGAGAGGAAATTGGCCGGCAGATGAAGCGCATGGGCATACATATTAATTTTGCTCCGGTTGTGGATATTAACTCCAATCCTAACAATCCGGTAATAAACTACCGCTCTTTCGGCGAAGATAAGCTCAATGTGTCAAACAAAGCAATGGCATACATGAAAGGAATGCAGAAACAGGGAGTCATGGCAACTGCCAAGCATTTTCCAGGTCATGGCGATACCGATAAAGACTCGCATACAACACTACCTGTGATACACCATAGCCAGGAAATGATAGACACCACCGACTTGTTCCCGTTCAGGACACTAATAAAAAACGGGATATCTGCTGTTATGTGTGCCCACCTGAGCATACCTGCACTCGATACTACAAGGAACCTTCCTTCATCATTGTCGGCAAAAGTGATTTATAATATCCTCGTTAAACACCTTGGATTTAAAGGTCTGGTTTTTACTGATGCACTGGGAATGAAAGGTGCCAGCGAGAGTGATACAGCAGGAAGTCTGGAACTTAAAGCCCTTCTGGCAGGAAACGACTTATTGCTGATGTCTGAAGATTTACCACATGCCATCGAATTTATTCAGCAAGCTGTTGATAGTGGATTGATAGATCAGAAAGTAATTGATGATAAATGTAAAAAGATACTTACATATAAATATAAGGCTGGTCTGGCAAAACGCAAGCCCGTAAAAGTAAAAAACCTATATTATGATATAAACAACAGGGCTTCAGAAATACTGAACTTAAAGCTGTATGAAGCTTCGGTAACCTTGATAAAAAACAACCAGAATATTCTTCCATTGAAGCAACTTCAGTCGCGAAACATAGCTTCTGTATCGTTTAATGACAAAGGGGATGGCATTTTTGATGAAACCCTAGATTACTATGCTCCGGTTACTCATTTTAATATGGATAAAACATTCAATGAAGACAGCATTTCTTCACTTTTATTAAAACTGTCAGGTTTCAATACTCTAATAATTAACATTAATCAGTTATCCAATTCTCAATCAGGAAATTACGGATTTTCTGATGCGGTGATATCTTTTATCAGCCAGATAAAAAAAGAAAAGGACATAGTTCTTAACTTGCAGGTAAACCCGTATTGTTTGGCTAAGTTGACTGATACCAGTGGAATCTCTGCTATTTTGACTTCATACCAATGCAATAGTTTTACTAAAAAGGTAACTGCAGAAGCTATTTTCGGAGGCATTTCCGTAAAAGGGAAACTGCCTGTAAGCGCTTCTGTAATGTTTCCAGTTACAACAGGAATCAAAACAGAGAAAATGCGTTTCAACTATACCTATCCCGAATGCGCAGGTATGAATCCTGATATGTTAAGAAAAGTAGATTCCATTGCGCTTAAAGGTATAAAAGATACTATTTTTCCCGGATGCCAGATTCTTGCAGCCAAAGACGGAAAGGTATTTTATTATAAATCATTCGGCTATCACACTTATGAAAAAATGATTCCTGTTAATAATTCCGATATTTACGATATTGCCTCCATCACCAAAATTGCTGCCACGACTCTTGCTGTCATGAAACTCAGTGAAGATGGGAAAATAAGCCTTGATACTGCCATAGAGAATTATTACACTGAAGCAGAAACCACGACAAAAGCATGCATTACCATCAGGCAAATATTAACTCATCAGGCTGGTTTCAAAGCATGGATACCTTTTTATAAAAATACACTTGTCAATGGCAAGCCTGACACAAATATTTATAAAAAAGTTTTTTCAGATGATTATCCTGTTCGGGTTGCAGATAGTATGTTTATTCATAAAAACTTTGCGGACTCTATTTACATGACAATTCTCAATTCAGAGTTAAGAAAAAATAATAATTATCTATATAGCGATCTGGGATTTTACCTTTTGGTTAAAATTATTGAACGACTTGAAAATGTGGATTTTAGTAAATATGTAAGTGATAATTTTTATAGAAGACTGGGTTTGAATACGGTTTGTTTCGAGCCAAGAAAATATTATGACATATCCAGAATAATACCTTCCGAAATTGACACAAATTTCCGAATGCAATTAATACACGGAGATGTCAACGATCAGGGAGCAGCCATGCTTGGAGGAACCAGCGGACATGCAGGTTTATTCTCTAGCAGCAAAGACCTGGCAATAATGATGCAGATGTTGATTAATGAAGGAGTTTATGCAGGGGAAAGATATTTTATGCCGGAAACGGTGAGCAAATTCACAGAATATCAGACTGACAAAAGCCGCAGGGCTTTGGGATTTGACAAACCATTAAAAGATAAACATCAGGGTGGGCCTGCCTGTGAAGAAGCCTCTAAGGAAAGTTATGGCCACAGCGGCTTTACAGGCACTTATGTTTGGGCTGACCCTGAATATAAGCTTATTTATGTTTTTTTGTCAAATAGAACATATCCATACTCAGAAAATAATAAACTTGTTAAATCCGGTATTCGAACTGCGATACAAAAGATTATTTATCAAGCTATTGAAGATTAGAGTTTTATTTTCTATAATAGCAAGAGATTAATAATTGTCTGTAATAATACAACCATAATTTTCAAAATAGTGTAATAAGAATTTTTAACGTAATGGACATTTTGGGGCTATTTTTTAGACGATACACTCTAATGGGCATTTTTCAGGCTTTTTAGTTTATAAAAATAACAATACTCATATTAAGGATATTATATTTCTTAAAGTAACGATTGTTTATTTTATTGGTAATGGGGACAAAAATAGTTGGTGACTTTTGATTTTTCATTTCGTATATTTCGAGCGTAAAACTAAAGAGGAAGTAGGCTCTGCTGGAGAGCAACCTGCCAGCAATAGGTTTTACGGATAGACGCAAAAGGACAGAGAATTAAATCTGTCCTTTTTTTCTTATTGCGGTATCCTTTAAATGGCTAAGAAAACTCATTGATTTCTGTAAAACAGGTACCACTTAATAAAGTTCTGCCTATTCATTTTTGACAATCCTCTGTGTATGCTAATATGATTTTTAAGATGACCAAAGAATGATTCAAGTCCATTTGTGGATTTTGGTATCATGGGATTATCAAGATAGTGAAACATATTAGGCAAAG